>NZ_JBXAST010000031.1:0-38637 GCF_058809645.1 Azospira sp. MPR-E4
GGGTCCCGGGAGAGGCCGGCGGCGGCGAGCTTTGCCAGGTACTCCTGCCACAGGGCGTCCCGGTTGAGGCCCAGTTCGTAGAGGTAGTCCCAGGAGTAGAGGCCGCTATCGTGGCCGTCGGAAAAGACCAGCTTGATGGCGTAGTTGCCGACCGGCTCCACGCGCTCGATCTCCACCGCCTGCTTGCCGGCCTGCAGCCGTTCCTGGCCGGGGCCGTGGCCCCGCACCTCGGCGGAGGGGGAGAGCACCCGCAGGAACTCGTAGGCGAGTTCGAAGCGCTGTCCGTCGGCGAAGCTGATTTCCAGCAGTCGGGATTTCTGGTGCAGCTTGATTTCGGTGGGAATGGGAGTTTCCCGATTGAGCCCGGCCATGGCCGCAAATCCTGCAAAAAAGACGCGCTATCATAGCGCAGATGGGGCCTGGCCGGGACGTCGGGCCCGTGCCGGACGATCCGTTCCGGCTGTCATCAATTTGTCACCTGGCTGCAATAGACTTTTCTGCAAAGCTTAACGGACAACCAACCCAATGCCAGCCAACATCCTTGTCGTCGAAGACGAACCCTCGATCCAGGAACTGATCGCCGCCAATCTGCAGCATGCCGGGCACCAGGTGCTGCGGGCCTACGATGCCGAAGAGGCGGAGCGCAAGGTGCGCGAGGTGCTGCCCGACGTGGTCCTGCTGGACTGGATGCTGCCCGGCATGTCCGGCGTGCAGTTCGCCCGCAAGCTGCGGGCCGACGAGCGGACCAAGGACGTGCCCATCATCATGCTCACCGCCCGGGGCGAGGAGCACGACAAGATTGCCGGCCTCGAAGCCGGGGCCGACGACTACGTCACCAAACCCTTCTCCCCCCGGGAGCTGCAGGCCCGCATCAAGGCGGTGCTGCGCCGGCGGGCGCCCCAGATGACCGAGGACCCGGTGGATATCGAAGGCCTGCGCCTGGATCCCATAACCCATCGGGTGCTGGGCAACGGCAGCCCGGTGGACCTGGGGCCGACGGAATTCCGCCTGCTGCACTTCTTCATGACCCACCCGGAGCGGGTCCACAGCCGGGCCCAGCTGCTGGACCAGGTGTGGGGCGATCATGTGTTCGTCGAGGAGCGCACCGTGGATGTGCACATCCGCCGCCTGCGCTCGGCCCTGGAGCCCACCGGTCACGAACGCCTGATCCAGACCGTGCGCGGCAGCGGATACCGTTTCTCCACCCAGGCCGGTTAAACTGCCGCCCTGACCACTTCTTCCTGATCGGTCTGTCTTCATGGTCAAAGCCGTCTGGCTGCGCGCCTTCTTCTTCCTCTTCCTGCTTTGTGCCGTCACCGGTCCCGTCTGGATCTTCGTCGGCCGCCAGCAGGCCTGGGAAACCTTCTGCGGCGGCCTGCTGCTCTACCTGCTGTACCACCTGTGGTTCCTCGCCAAGCTCATGCGCTGGCTGCGCGGGCCCCTGGACGCCCGGGTGCCCGCCGGCTGGGGCATCTGGGAAGTGGCCTTCGCCGGCCTGCACCGCCGGGTGCGCATCCGCCTGGAGCAGCAGCACTCCCTGGCCCGGGCCCTGGAGCGCTTCCGCCTGGCCGGCGAGGCCCTGCCCGACGGGGTGGTGGTCTTCAACCGGCACCGCCAGATCGACGGCCTCAATGCCCAGGCCGCCGCCCACTTCAATCTCAACCCGGCCACCGACCGGGGCCAGCCGGTCACCAACCTGATCCGCCAGCCGGAGATGGTGAGCTACCTCAGCGCCGGCCAGTTCGACGAGCCCCTGCTGCTGCAGAACGACCTGCACAAGGGCCAGACCCTGCAGATCCAGGTGATCCCCTATGGCGACGACCAGAACCTGCTCATCAGCCGGGACATCAGCCAGCTGGAGCGCCTGGAAAACATGCGCCGGGATTTCGTCGCCAACGTCTCCCACGAACTGAAGACGCCCCTGACCGTGGTCAGCGGCTTCGTCGAGATGCTGGTGGATGATTTCGACGCCTATCCCCGGGAAGACGCCCTGCACTACCTGCGCCTGGTGCAGGAGCAGTCGGGACGCATGCAGCACCTGATCGACGACCTGCTGACCCTCTCCGCCCTGGAGACCGGCAGCCTGACCCCCCTGGACGAACGGGTGGAAGTGCCGGCCCTGCTGGCCTCCATCCAGCAGGAAGCCCAGGCCCTCTCCGCCGGGCGGCACCAGATCAGCCTGGTGTGCGACGGCCCTCCGGTGCTGCTGGGCTGTGCCAACGAACTGCGCAGCGCCTTCGGCAACCTGGCGTCCAACGCCGTGCGCTACACGCCGGATGGCGGCAGGGTGGAACTGATCTGGCAGCGCACCGCCGACGGCGCCGCCTTCACCGTGGCCGACAGCGGCATCGGCATCGCGCCCCAGCACATTCCCCGGCTCACCGAGCGCTTCTACCGGGTGGACCGCAGCCGCTCCCGGGAGACCGGCGGCACCGGCCTCGGCCTGGCCATCGTCAAGCACGTGCTGACACGGCACCAGGGCCGTCTCGAAGTGGAGAGCGAGGCCGGCAAGGGCAGCCGCTTCTCCGCCTGCTTCCCGGCCCTGCGCATTCCCGACTGAGGCGCCGGCAACCGCCCTAGCCGCAGACACTGAAGCTGACCCGTTCGAAATCGGCGCCGCCTTGCAGCAGCTCTTCCAGCTGCACCAGCCAGGTGCCGTCGCTGTGGATTTCCACCTGGCGCCGGGCTGCATACCAGCCCAGGGGCAGGATCAGGGAAGCCCCTTGTTCCAGGCTTGGCACCGGCGGCAGCAGGAAGGCCCGCACATAGGGCTCCGAGGGCGAATGGTCGGCGCCATGGTGGCGTACCGCCACCGCCTGGGGCCGGCCCGCCAGCAGGCTGATGCCGGCCACCAGTCCGCCGGCCTCGGCGCCGTCCCGCTCCTGCATGACCCAATTGGCCTGGCCGAGCATGAACTGCTCCGCCGCCTCTCCGGCCACCCCCACCAACTGACCCTGCTGTAGCCGCTGGCCGGCGCCGTCCCGGCGCAGGCGGTAGCCGGCGGCCGACTCGTTGGCCACGCTCCAGGTATCGGCGGCGAAAGCCAGGCGGGCTGAGGCGACCGCCAGGGGCTGGCTCGGGTCCACCTGGTGCCGGAAAATGAAGAGGCTGTCGAACTCCTGGCGGGAATAGACCCGCACATTGTCGGGCTGCACGAACTCCCGGCCGGCGACGAAGTAGTGCAGGGCTTCCCAGCCGACGCACAGACGCAGCCGGCCCTTGCCCGGGTGGCGCCGGAAGCGGCGCAGGGCGGGGGTCTGGGACCAGGGGCGAAAAAGCAGGGCCAGCAGGTGGACGCACTGGCTGGCGCTGCAGCCTTCGCCCAGGCCGGCGTCCACCGGTGAGAGCCGGGCCTTGAGGCCCTGGTGGGCCTGGCGCAGGCGCAGGGTCAGGCGCGAAGTGTCGAGGCGACGCAGGGTCGGTGCGTCCGCCGTCGCGTCATGGGGCTGGAGGCCGCCGTCCCGAAGCAGATCAACGACGAAGCGGGGCGCGCCATCGCCCGCTGCCAGGGCGTCGATTCCCACCAGGGGCGCCCATAGCCGGGCCCAGCGCCAGGCCAGTTCCAGCTGGCGCAGGGAAAGGCTGTAGGGGCCGGCCAGTTCCAGCAGCAGGGCGGCGTTGTAGATGGCGGCGCAATGGCCTTGGCCGTGTTCCGGCATCTCGGGATCGGCCACCGGCAGGGTGGCCACGCCCCATTCCTCGGCGCTGCCGAAGTAGCCGTGGAGCTCTAGCCACAGGCCCGCTTCCAGTTCGCGCCGGGCCCGGTAGTGCTCGACCATGGCCAGGGCGGTGTAGTGCAGGCAGCGGTGCAGGATCAGGGCCAGCCGCTCCGGTGTGTCCTGGCCTGGCTCCAGCCCCTGGGCGACCCGGGCGTAGGCCTGGGCCATGCGCCGCCAGGCGGCCGTGACCGCGGCGAAGGTCGTTTCTTCCTGGTCCGCCAGGGGCAGGGGGTGGTTGAGGTAGCGTTTGGCCAGCTCCTCCTGGGCGAAGGCGAGGGGCGTGCGGGCCTGCTCCAGGAGCTGCAGGGCGGCCAGAGGCGCCGGCGGGGCAGTCAGCAGGCTGTGCTGGAAGCGGATCAGGCCGTCATGCAGGAGGGGCGGGTCTGCCAGGGGCAGCCGCGCCAGGAAGGCCGCCCCGCTTGGCAGATCGGGGAAGGCCAGGGCGACGCCGGCAGCGTTCGGGTTGCCCATGGCCTAGCCCTCCCGCCCGGACCGGCCGACGGTGCCGGCTGGGTGGCTCGTGAGACCCGGGGAGCGGGCGCTGCCGGCGGCGTTGTGGCAGTAGGGGACGGGACCCGGAGGTCGCAGCGTGGACCGGCGGGGACATGCGGGGGCGGTGCGTGGTGCACTGGTGGGGGCTGGCATGGCGGCGCTCTTCCTGGCGATGGTCCCGGGTCCGGCAACGGCCCAGGAATGGCTTGATTCTTGGGCCCCGGCGGGGCGCCGCCCAAGGAACTAAGTCACGCCGCCTCGTTGCTGCCGCAGCTCACCAGGTCGAAGTCGTGGCCGCTGAAGACCACCTTGTCCAGACGGTAGCGGCGGGACTGGCCCTGTTCCAGCTCCACCGGGCGGTTCTTCAGGTACCAGCCCCGGGGCAGCACCAGGTCGGGCAGGGCGCCCGGATCGGCACCGACGGGCTGGATGATGAAGCCGCCGACGCTGGCCTGGAGCGGCAGGTTGGCGCCCAGGGCCGTCACCGCCACCCCCAGGGCCAGGCCCGGCAGGCGCTTGGCCTTGGCCACGACGCCGCCGCTGCCGGTCTGCATCAGGCTGCTGAGGCGGGTCAGCACCAGCTGCCCGTCCTCCCCGGCAATGGCCGCCAGCTGGCCCACTGCGACCCGGGCGCCGCCTTCGGGGCGGTACAGGCGGAAGGCGTGGGCGCTCTGCTCCAGCAGGGACCAGGTTTCGCCGCTGTAGCGCTGGCTGGCTTCTTCCCTGACGCTGCTGGCGTCGTCCCGGGCGGTGCCGAACACGGCCAGCCGCTCCGCATCCTGGCGGGAATACTGGTAGGCGGCGGCCGCCGCCTTGGGTCGGTGCATCTCGCGGCCGGTGAGGCGGTAGTGGATGGCCTCGTAGCCGAGCACCACCTCCGCCGTGCCGATGGGCTGGCGCAGGTCGAAGGCCCGGGCGATGGCTTCCTGGGACCAGGGGTACTTGAGGTGGGCCAGCAGGCGCTGGGCGTCGCCGGGGCTGACCTCGTCGCCCAGCTGCAGGTCCGCCGGCGATACCGCCTCGGCCAGGCGCCGCCGCAGCTTGCGCATGTGGCTGGCCAGGTCGGCGGTGACGAGTCGGCGCACCTGGGGGCCGAGGATGGCGGAAGGCAGGGGCTTGGCCACCGGCCGGTCGCTTTCCAGGTCGATGACGAAGGGGACCGGCTCGCCGGCGTCGATGCTGGCGATCTGCACCAGCTGAGCCAGGGCCCGGGACCAGCGCCACACCACCGGAATGTCGCGGGAGCGCAGGGAATAGGGCTTGGAGAGGTCGAACAACAGCACCGCCGCATAGCTGCGGGCGCAACTGAGGCTGCGCCCCTTGGGGTCCTGGAACACCAGGTCGGCCACCTGGCGCCGTTCGCTCTCGGCGTAGATGGCGTGGAAGGACTGCCACAGGCCGTCGGGAATCTGGAAGCGGGCCTCCAGGTGTTCGGCCAGGGCCATGCCGCGGCAGAACAGGGCCCGTTCCAGGACCGCCGCCGTGTCGGCGTCGCTGCCGGCCGGGGGCTCGGCGGCCAGCCAGGCGTCGGCGGCGTCCTGCCACAGCTGCACGGTGCGCTGGAACAGGGCCAGTTCCTGGCCCGCGTAGGGTAGGGGGCGGGACAGGTAGCGGCGGGTGGCTTCGTCCTGGACGAAGGCCAGGGCCTTTTCCGCCTGGGCCAGGACGGGAGCCTGCTCCAGGGGCGGCAGGGGATGCCGGGCCAGGGTGGTGAAGAAGCGGGTCAGGGCTTCATGGGTGCGCACCGGATCGGCCATGGGCAGGCGGCCGAGGAAGGCGGCGGCATCGGCACCGCTGCGCAATTCCAGGGGCTGGGCGGCGGTGAGGGTAGCGGGTTTCATCATGACGCACCTCCGGAGGTGACGTAGCTTTTTTGTTCTTTAAGCTTAGATGAGAATTCAGCCGGAAATGGGGGCGAGGCCGGTCTTATGGGCAGCCATTGTGCCTGCCGGGCCCCGAAACGCCAAGGCGCCACCGTATAATCGGAATCCCTGCTCCCCATCCCCGGCTCACCCATTCCATGAATGACCGTCAACTGGCCAGCCTCTGGCAGCAACGTCTTTCCACCCGCCGCTTCAAGGTCAAGGCCGGCGAGATCATCGAGGCCCGGGCATCCACGGCGGCGGAAGGGGCGGCGGGGCTGCGCACCGAATATCACATCGACCACGACCGGGTGGTCTTCTCCACCGCCTTCCGGCGCCTGGGGCGCAAGACCCAGGTCCATCCCCTGGCCACCCACGACCACACCCACAACCGCCTCACCCACAGCGTCGAAGTGGCCTGCGTCGGCCGCAGCCTGGGCAACCGGGTGGGGGCCATGATGGCCGAGCAGGGCTATCTGCCGGAGGGCATCACCCCCTTCGACCTGGGCATGGTGGTGCAGGTGGCCTGCCTGGCCCACGACATCGGCAATCCCCCCTTCGGCCACACCGGCGAGGATGCCCTGCGGGCCTGGTTCCGCGATGCCCGCAACGCTTCCTTCCTGACCGGCCTGTCCGAGGCCGAGCGCCTCGATGTGCAGACCTTCGAGGGCAACGCCCACGGCTTTCGCATGGTCTCCCGCCTGGAGATGTACGCCAACGAAGGCGGCATGCGCCTCACCGCCGCCGCCCTGGGGGCCATGATCAAGTATCCGTGGACCGTGGCCGCCAGCCCCAAGCCGGGCAAGTTCAATTTCTACCAGTCCGAACTGGCCTATTTCGAGGCCGTGGCCGAGGCCCTGGGACTGCCCCGGAGCGGCGACCGCTGGGGGCGCCATCCCCTGTCCTACCTGATGGAGGCGGCGGACGACGTCTGCTACGCCATCCTGGACCTGGAGGATGCGGTGGAAATGGGCATCCTGGAGGTGGAGGAGTTCGAGCGCCTGATCAATCCCCTGGCCGCCGCCGAGAGCGGCCGGGTGTGGGAGAGCCCCGGCGCCCGCCAGCGCTGCGCCATGCTGCGCGGCGTCGCCGTGGGGCGTTGCGTCAATGCCATCAGCGAAGCCTTCATCAAGAACCTGCGCTCCCTCACCGACGGCACCTTCAGCGAAAGCACCGGCGCCAAGGACCTGCTGGCGGCCTGTCCGGAGGATGTGGACCGGGTCCTCTCCGAGGCCAAGGACCTGGCCCGGCGCCGGGTCTACCGCCACAAGAGCAAGGTCATGACCGAGCTGGCGGCCTATCCCTGCCTGGCTTCCATCCTGGATGTGCTGGTGCCGGCGGTGCATGCCCAGGTGACGGGCAGCGGCGAGGTGGACAACCGGCAGAAGACGGCCCTCTCCCTGCTGGAGGTGCCGGTGCGGCGCGAGGCCGGGCTTTACGCCGCCTACATGGAAGTGCTGGACTACGTCGGCGCCATGACCGACAACGCGGCGGCGACCCTGGCCCGGGAAATTTCCGGCGTGGGGATTATCTGAGGGCGTTGCGGCGCAGCCGGCGGCGGTCCAGCCACCAGGCGTAGAAGGGCAGGATCAGGGCCGAGCCCGGCAGCAGCAGGAACAGCAGGTAGGGCGAGAGGCGGGAGAGGCGCCGCAGGTGGCGCAGCAGTTCGGCCTTTTCCTCGGTGGTCCAGTGGCCGCCATTGCGGGTCTTCATCAGCAGGGGCATCAGTCCCCGCATCTGCAGCACTTCCGTGATGACCTGGCGCGACTGCCGCTTCTGGGCGGCGAGTATCTGCCGCAGCAGCGTTTCTTCAGGGACAGGGTCGGCGGCGGCGGTGGCCGCCGTGTTCTCGGGCGGGGCCATGGCTCAGCCCCGGCTGCGTTGGCTGAGGTCGTTCAGGCGCTGCCGCAGGGCAACGTAGGTCTTCCAGCCGAAATAGCCGCGCCGCAGCCAGCGGAAGACCCGCTTCGGCCGCAGGATGAAGCTGAAGGCCAGGCCGGCGCCCACGGTTCCCGGATGTTCCCTGAGCCAGCGCAGTCCCTGGGCCCCCGTGTCGGCGGCTCCCAGGGTGGTGGCCAGGGGCCAGCTGTCCCGGGCCAGGGCTTCGCGCTGGGCCTGGATCTTGGCGGAGAGGCGGCCCCGCTTGTGGGCCAGCTCGAGCAGGCGCTCGTTCATGGCCGGGGCTGTTCCCCGTTGGCCTTGGCCTGGGCTGCGCGCAGGGCTTCCAGATCGGCCTGCAGCTCACTGATGCTGCTGGCGAAGAGGCCGGAGCGGCGGCGGGAGAGGCGCAGGGCCGTGGCGGTGAGGGCCAGGCCGCCACCGATGAAAATCAGGGAGAAAACGGCAAAGATGACGATGCGGCTTTCCCAGAAGGCGGCAGCCACCAGGGCCACCAGCAGCACCATGCCGATGCACAGGAAGACCAGGGCGGCGACGCTGAACACCAGCAGCTGGGTGAGACGGATCTTTTCCTCTTCCAGTTCGGCACCGAGCAGTTCCAGGCGCGTCTTGCCCGTCGCCACCAGGGTGGCGAGCAGACGTTTCAGGGAAGCAAAGAAGCCCGCGCTTTGATCGGCCATGGGTTTACCGGAGTGGAAGTGGAACGGGATGGAACGGAAAAACAAACCCGGAAGGCGCGCCACGCGTGCCGGAGCACGCGCCGTCCTTCCGGGAGGCGTTACGGCTGCGGCTTAGCGGCGGCCGATGATGACGCCGAGCAGCAGGCCCACGCCGGCGGCGATGCCGACGGCCTTCCAGGGGTTTTCATGGACGAAGTCGTCGGTGGCGCGGGCGGCGGCCTTGGTCTTGTCCACCAGGGCGGCTTCGGCGTCGGCCAGGCGGATCTTGGCGTCCCGCAGGCGGTCCTGGATTTTCTCGCGCAGTTCGGAAACCTTTTCGCCGGCGGAGCTGGCGGTGGCGCGCAGCAGTTCTTCGGCGTCGGCAACCACCACCTTCAGGTCGGTGACCAGCTTTTCCTTGGAGACGGCGGACAGATCGGTATTGGCATTCATGGCGATTCCTCTTTTCGGAGTATGTTGCGGAAATCTTGCAGCGGGGCTCACAGCTGGGCCGTCAGTGCGAGTTGACCAGAGTAACGGGAGTCCGCCCCAAAATCAACGCGCCCATGCAGGCGGCAAATGACAGGGGCCTAGGCGGGGGCGAAGTCGTAGTCCACGATCAGGGGGGCGTGGTCGGAGAAGCGCTGCTCCTTGTAGACAAAGGCCTCCCGGGCGGTGGCGGCGATGCCGGGGGTGGCAATGTGGTAATCGATGCGCCAGCCCACGTTCTTGGCCCGGGCCTGGCCCCGGTTGGACCACCAGGTGTAGGCCTCGCCGGTGGCTTCCGGATGCAGGCGGCGGTACACGTCGACCCAACCCTTGTGCTCGAACAAGTCGCCGATCCAGGCCCGCTCTTCGGGCAGGAAGCCGGAGTTCTTCAGGTTGCCCTTCCAGTTCTTCAGGTCGATTTCCTGATGGGCGATGTTCCAGTCGCCGCACAGCACCACTTCCCGGCCTTCGGCCTGGAGTGCGGCGAGTACCGGCGCGAATTCGTCCATGAACTGGAATTTGGCTTCCTGCCGCTCCGGCGAGCTGGAGCCGGAGGGCACATACACGGAAATGACCGAGAGATTGCCGAAATCGGCGCGGATGTAGCGGCCTTCGGCGTCGAAGCCGGCATGGCCGATGCCTTCGCTGACCCGGTCCGGCTGCTGGCGGCACCACAGGCCGACACCGCTGTAACCCTTCTTCTCGGCATAGTGGAAATAGCCGGTGAAGCCGGGCGGATTGGACATTTCCGGAGTCAGGTCCGGGGCCTGGGCCTTCAGTTCCTGCAGACAGACGATGTCGGCGTCCTGGGCGGCCAGCCATTCGGCCAGGCCCTTGTTGAAGGCGGAGCGGATGCCGTTGAGATTGAGGGAGATGATGCGTAACATTGCCTTGTTGCGCCGCGCCAGGCGGCGATCGGAATAATTAGGAAACAGGATCGTTATGGATTTTCGTCAGGAGTTCATCGAGTTCGCCGTGGCCCGCCAGGTGCTGCGTTTCGGCGAGTTCAAGACCAAGGCCGGGCGGCTTTCGCCCTATTTCTTCAACTCCGGCCTGTTCAACGACGGGGACTCTCTCCTGCGGCTGTCCCAATTCTACGCGAAAGCCATCGCCGCCTCCGGCCTTGAGTTCGACCTGCTCTTCGGCCCGGCCTACAAGGGCATTCCCCTGGTGTCCGCGGTGGCCGTGGCTCTCGCCGGCCAGGGCCGCAATCTGCCCTATTCCTTCAACCGCAAGGAGGCCAAGGACCACGGCGAAGGCGGCACCATCGTCGGCGCCCCCCTGCAGGGTCGGGTGCTGATCGTGGACGACGTGATTTCCGCCGGCACTTCCGTGCGCGAATCGGTGGAACTGATCCGTGCCGCCGGGGCCACCCCGGCGGGCGTCGTCATCGCCCTGGACCGCATGGAGCGGGGCACCGGCGAACTTTCCGCGGTGCAGGAAGTGGAGCGGGACTACGGCATTCCGGTGGTGGCCGTGGCCACGCTGGAAGATCTGATGACCTATCTGGCCGGCCGTGGCGACCTGGCAACCCACCAGGCCGCGGTGGCGGCTTATCGGAGCCAGTATGGCGTGGCGCGTCGCTAGTCTGCTGTTGCTTGCCGCGGCCGTTGTGCCGGCCCATGCGGGGAGGCTCTACTGCTGTGAGGTCAATGGCCAGAAGACCTGCGGTGACAGCGTTCCGGCCCAATGCCAGGCCAAGGGCTACAAGGAACTCAATGCCCAGGGCGTGGCGGTAAGGGAGGTGGGGCCGCCCCTGACACCCGAACAGCGTGCCAGACAGGAAGAGGAGCAGCGCCGCCGCGTCGAAGCCGAAGCTGCCCTCAAGGAGCAGAAGCGCAAGGATATGGCCCTGCTCAATACCTACAGCAGCGAGAAGGACATCGATGCCCTCAAGGCTCGGGGCGAGCAGGACTTGCTGGGACAGATCAAGCAGTCGGAAAACAAGTTGGCGGATTCCCAGAAGCGCCTGAAGAAATACCGCGATGAACTGGAGTTCTACAGGAACAAGCCGCTTCCCCTCGAGCTGGACAAGAATCTCAAGGACACCGAGCATGAGGTCAAGAGCTTCCAGGAGCTGATCCAGCGGCGCAAGCAGGAACTGGATCAGATGCGCGCCAAGTACGACCAGGACAAGCTGCGTTATGGCGAACTGACCCGGGCCCGGGCCGCCAATCCTGCCAGCTTGCACCCTGCACTGGTGCAGCCCGCACCGCCACCGGCTGTTGAACGCCCCCGCTGAGACTTCCGGTCCGGTTGGGGCCGGGCTGACGCCCCGGGGGGCTTTCCTCCTGGGATTGCGGGCCCTGCTGCCCCTGCTGGTGGGGGTGGCGCCCTTTGGCGTCATCTATGGCGTGGTGGCGCTGCAGTCGGGCATCCCGCCCCTGGCGGCGGTGCTCATGTCTTCCGTGGTCTTCGCCGGTTCGGCCCAGTTCCTCCTGGCCCAGCTGATCGGCGTGGGCGCTCCCCTTCTGCTCATGGTCGGCGCCGCCGCGGTGCTCAACCTGCGCCATGCCCTGTACAGCGCCTCGGTGGCGCCCCTGCTGGGACATCTGCCCTGGCGCTGGAAGCTGGCCCTGGCCTATCTGCTGACCGACGAGGCCTACGCCGCCGCCATTCCCTACCTACTCGATCCGGCCCACAAGGCGGTGCGCCACTGGCTGCTGCTGGGCAGCGGCCTGGCCCTGTGGAGCAGCTGGCAGCTGGCCACCCTGGCCGGGGTGCTGCTGGGACGGGGGCTGCCGGCGGACCTGCCCCTGGACTTCGCCCTGCCCCTGACCTTCATCGCCATCGTGGTGCCCCTCATCGACAGCCGCAGCCGGCTGGCGGCGGCCCTGGTGGCGGCGGCCGTGGCCGTGGTTGCCGCGGCGCTGCCCTACAAGCTGGGCCTGTTCTGTGCCGCCCTGGCCGGTCTGGTGGCCGGCGTCCTGCTCCTGCCCCGGCGGAGCATAGGGGAGCCGCGGCCATGAACGGCGAACTGTGGCTGTTGTTCGGGGCGGCGGGGCTGCTGACCCTCCTCATCCGCCTCTCCTTCATTGCCGCCGAGGGGCGTTACCGGGCGCCCGCCTGGTTCGTTGCCGCCCTGCCGTTCGTGCCCATCGCCGCCCTTAGCGCCCTGGTGGCGCCGGAACTGTTCCTGGCGGCCGGGGAATTGCGCCTGGGGCCCCGCTTCTGGGCCGGCCTGGTGGCCATCGCGGTGGCGGCCTGGCGGCGCAACACCCTGCTCACCATCGGCAGCGGCTTCATGGCCTTGTGGCTGTTCTCCTGAACCCTCAGGGCAGGACGAAGGTGCTGCGCTCCTCCCGCCGGGTACGCGGATCGTCCACGGCGACGATGTGGAAGCGGATGGGCTGAATGCCTTGCCGCTCCGCCGGCCCCGGGACGGCCACGGTGACATGGACCGGGGCCGTGGCGCCGGCGGGTGCAGCGAAGCGCTGCGCCCCCTGAATCCGGATGCCCGGCAGGCCTTCCGCCCGCACTTCGAATTCCCGGTCCTGCTCCGCCAGGTTCATCAGCTTCAGGGTGTAGGCGTTCTCGAAGTCGCCCTCCGCCGTTTCCCGCACCAGGGCGCCCCGGTCCCGCAGCACGTCCACCAGCAGCAGGGAGCGCTCGGACAGGGTCCAGGCGCCGAGCAGGGTGAAGCAGCCCAGCACCGTGACGTAGACCGCCAGGCGGGGCCGCTTCCAGTGGCGGGAACTCTGCCGGCCGCTGGCCAGTTCGGTTTCCGAGGCGAAGCGGATCAGGCCCCGGGGGCTGCCCACCTTGTCCATCACCGTATCGCAGGCGTCGATGCACAGGCCGCAGTTGATGCACTGGTATTGCAGGCCGTCCCGGATGTCGATGCCGGTGGGACAGACCTGGACGCAGATGCCGCAGTCGATGCAGTCGCCCTGGCCGCTCTGCCGCCTGGCACCGCGGGGTTCGCCCCGGGCCGCGTCATAGGCCACGTTGCGGGTTTCCGGATCGAACATGACGCCCTGGAAGCGGGAATAGGGGCACATGTGCTGGCACACCATCTCCCGGGTGAAGCCGGCCTGCACATAGGTGAACAGGGTGTAGAAGATCAGCCAGAAGGCTTCCCAGGGGCCCAGGGTGAAGGCGGCCAGGTGGGGCAGCAGCTGCCGGATGGGGGTGAAGTAGCCGACGAAGGTGATGCCGGTCCACAGGGCGATGGCCAGCCACAGGCCGTGCTTGGCGCCCTTGCGCAGCAGCTTGTCAGCGTCCAGGGACCGCTCGGCCAGCTTCAGGCGGGCCAGGTGGTCCCCTTCCACCTTGGCCTCCACCCACATGAAGATGCTGGTGTACACCGTCTGGGGACAGGCGAAGCCGCAGAAGAGGCGGCCGGCCACGGCGGTGACGAGGAACAGGCCGGTGGCCGAGAGGATCAGCACCAGGGCCAGCAGCAGGGCGTCCTGGGGCCACAGCACCAGGCCGAAGAGGTACAGCTTCTCGTGCACGATGTCGAACAGCAGGGCCTGGCGGCCATCCCACTCCAGCCAGCAGGCGCCGTAGAAGACGATCTGGGTAGCCCACACCATGAGCCAGCGCAGGCTGTTGAAGCGGCCGCTGACGGCCCGGGGATGGATCTGGCGCTTGTTGCGGTACAGGGCGATGCGGGCGCTCTGTACCTTGTTGACGGTCTTGTGGCTCATGCTCGGTCTTTCGCTGGCAATGGGAATAGGGGGGATTTCCGTTGCTGCGAGTAGAACATCGGCCAGGATTTGGACACAGATTCAGTAAGTCGTGTTTTCGATAGGAACAGATTGCCGGCCGACCTTCATCCAGGGGACTTCCAGACCTGCACATGGCCTTGATTCCCATCAAATTATTGCCCCGATCCGAAGTGCCAGACTGGGAGTCCCGGCTGTTCCCATGGAAAAGCTCACCGGCTGTACCCGCTGCCGGGCGGCGGGACGGGGAACAATGGGGCCCATGTCCGGACAGTCCGGACCGTGGGGTCATGAGGAGAAGCAGGATGGAGGCGGTCATCAAGCCGGAAATCGACATCGGCGGCCTGGGGCAGTCCGGGCCGGGGCATAGCCTTGCCCAGGGCAGGGGCTGGATTCCCGGCAACAAGGGCATCTGGGTCGGCATCACCTGCGAATTCGTCGAATTCGCCCTGATGTTCGCCGTCTATTTCATCGCCCGGGCCCATTACCCCGAGGCCTTTGCCAACGGTTCGGAACTGCTCAACAAGACGGCGGGCACCACCATCACCGTGCTCATGGTCACCAGCAGCTTCTTCGTCGCCTGCGCCGTGGCGGCCCTGCGCGCCGGCCGGCCCCGGCGGCAGGCGGTGCTGTGGCTGGTGGCGGCCCTGGTGGTGGCCCTCGGCTACCCGGTGGTGAAGGTCTACGAGATCACCGGCAATCTGGCCCAGGGCATCGACGGCAGCGCCGGCATTTTCTACACGGTCTATTACTACCTGACCTTCAACCATCTGGTGCACGCCTCCTGGGGCATCCTGGGCATGCTCTGGGTGCTGGTGCGGCTGGTCCTGGGCGGCTATTCCCGGGAGGACCACAGCGGCCTGGAGGCCCTGGCCAGCTACTGGCACGCCACGGACATCATCTGGCTGATCCTCTATCCCCTGTTCTACGTTCTGGCCTGAAGGAGACCGACGCCATGCATCCGTCCTCCCCGTCTTCCCTGCTGCCCCCCGGCGCACCGGTTCTGCCCTGGCTGGCCCTGGTGGTCCTGACCTTCCTCAGCCTGTTCCTGGGGGAATGGTTCCACGGGGCGGCCTGGCTACCCCTGCTGGTGGCCGCCATCCTGTGGGGCAAGGGCACCCTGGTGGCCCGCCACTTCATCGAATCCCACCGGGCCCACCCCTTCATCGCCTGGCTGTTGCGGGTCTTCATCCTGCTGACGCCCCTGCTGCTGTTGCTCACCGCCTTTTTCGGCCGGCCGGTGGCCCGCTTCTTCTCCCTGTAATCGCGTACTCCCACCAGCCCCGGTCCGCCTGTCCCAGGCGCCGGGGCTTTTTGTCGTCCGGGGCAACTGTTCCTAGCGAATTAGCGAAGTTCTGACGCTGTTATTGCCGGCAGGGGAATGGTCTACTCGGCTCCCATACAGTTCTTGGAGCCGGTGATGAAAGTCGTTGCCCTGTTGGTTCAGCCCAGCGGTGTGGAGTGGGATATGGCGGACATGGCGGAAATGGCAGCCCGCCTGCCGGGCCTGATTCCCCTGGAATCCGTTGCCCCGGGGCAAGTCCCGGATGCCCTGTCCCTCAGCTGGGCCCCATTGCCGGCCGCTGCTCCGGGGGCCCCGGGCAAGAGCCTGAGGGAGTTGGAGCGGGAATTCCTGGAGCGGGTCCTGGCGGAGTACAAGGGCAACAAGAGCGCGGCGGCCAAGTCCCTGAAGATGCATCGCCGCACCCTGCAGCGCAAACTGGCCCGCGGCTCCTAGTCGCGAATTGGAGGCGAGCCGATGCGCAACCTGCTGCCAGGTCTGATTGCCAACACGGAGCAGGGACTGGCCGACCGTCATGTCTGCCTGCGGCGCTACGGTCCCGGCCGCCTGGTGCTGGAAGGCTACGACCGGCCGGGACTGTTCTACATCCAGCATGGCCGCATGGAGCTGCTGATCACCACGGCGGACGGCAACGAGCGCTGCATGCGCATCCTCGCCGAATCCGACCTGTTCGGCCTGGAATGTCTCCATGCCGGGGCCACGGTGCCGGGCTACCAGGTGCGGGCCATCACCTATTCCTCCGTGGTCCACGTGGATGTGGAACTGCTGGACCTGTGGCTGGCCACCGTGCCCGAGTTCCGGCACCGGCTGGCGGCCCGCATCGCCGCCGACATCGCCCGCCTGGAACAGGAGCGGGAAAAGACCGTGGCCTTCTCCGTGGCCGAGCGGCTGGTCTGCTACCTGCGTTGCGGCGAGACCTGCGCCCATTTGTCGCCGGCACCGCCGGAGCCGGCGGGCCCCCTGCCCATGGCCATCCTGGCGCGACGTATCGGCTGCAGCCCGGCCTATCTTTCCCGGGCCGTGCGCAAGCTGGCCCAGCAGGGCGTGGTGCAGCGGGTCAATCACCTGCCCCGCATCGACCGCATGGAAAACTTCTCGCCCTGTCCCTGCAGCGTCGTGCCGGAAGGCGGCGAGCTGCGCCATGCCCTGCGCCGCTTGGCCTGAGGTGCCCCGCGGCCGGCTACGGTTTTGATATCGGTGCCGATCTGTAGCTATCGGAAATCCGGTGTTCTGCCCCCGTTCCCCGGAGAGTCCCGGTGGTTTACTGACGCGGCAGTCATGGCAGCCCGTTTGCTGCCGTGGCGTCCGCCTCCGTCAGGGAGGCGGGTCCATATTTCAAAAGGGGAGCGTTCAATGAAACCTCAAAAACCCATTGCGGCCTTTCTCGCCGCAGCCCTGGGCATCGGCGCCCTGTGGGCCGGCTCTGCCGCCGGGGCCGAGTCCTTGCAGGACGTGATGAAGCGCCGCAACCTGTCCCAGCAGGACCTGCTGGCGGCGGCCAAGACCTATGTGCCGACGGGCAAGCGCGACGAGTTCGTCGCCTTCTCCTCCGGCGGCCAGTCCGGCCAGGTGATCGTGTATGGCATTCCCTCCATGCGCATCCTCAAGTACATCGGCGTGTTCACCCCCGAGCCCTGGCAGGGCTACGGCTACGACGAGGAATCCAAGGCGGTGCTGGCCCAGGGCAGGATCGACGGTCGCGACATCACCTGGGGCGACACCCACCACCCGGCCATGTCCGAGACCCAGGGCAAGTACGACGGCCAGTTCCTCTTCATCAACGACAAGGCCAATCCGCGCCTGGCGGTGATCGACCTGCGGGACTTCGAGACCAAGCAGATCGTCGCCAACCCCATTTTCCGTTCCGAGCACGGCGGCGCCTTCGTCACCCCCAATACCGAGTACATCATCGAGGCGGCCCAGTACGCGGCCCCCCTGGACAACAAGAAGTTCGTGCCCCTGGAAGAGTTCAACGAGAAGTACCGGGGCGGCGTCACCTACTGGAAGTTCGACCGCAAGGAAGGCCGCATCCAGACCAAGGATTCCTTCTCCGTCGAACTGCCGCCCTACAGCCAGGATCTCTCCGACGCCGGCAAGGGGCCGTCCGACGGCTGGTCCTTCACCAACTCCTTCTGTTCCGAGCGCTACGTCGGCGGCATCGAGAAGGGCCGCCCGCCCTATGAAGCCGGCTGTTCCGCCAAGGACACCGACTACATGCACGTGGTGAACTGGAAGAAGGCCGCCGAACTGGTGGCCAAGGGCATGGCCAAGAAGATCAACGGCCACAACGTGCTCTCCATCGAGACGGCGGTGAAGGAAGGCATCCTCTTCCTCATTCCCGAACCCAAGTCGCCCCACGGCGTCATGGTCTCGCCGGATGGCAAATTCATCACCGTCTCCGGCAAGCTGGACACCCACGTCATCGTCTATTCCTGGGAGAAGATCCAGGCCGCCATCAAGGCCGGCAACTTCGAGGCCAAGGATGCCTACGGCATCCCGGTGCTGGGCATGAAAGAGACCTTGCACAAGACCGTGCAGGTGGGCCTGGGCCCGTTGCATACCCAGTACGACTCCAAGTCGTGCGTCGCCTATACCTCCCTCTATGTGGACAGCCAGATCGCCAAGTGGGACTACTGCGAGGGCCGGGTGCTGGACAAGATCGCGGTGCATTACAACGTGGGCCACCTGATGACCATGGAAGGCGATTCCATGGACCCCAAGGGCCGCTATCTGGTGGCCATGAACAAGCTCTCCATCGACCGCTTCACCCCGGTGGGCCCCCTGCATCCGCAGAATCACCAGCTGATCGACATCAGCAACGACAAGATGCAGCTCCTGTACGACATGCCCATTCCCCTGGGCGAGCCCCACTACGTCGTCGCCATCGATGCCGCCAAGCTGAAGCCCGGCGTGCGCTACAAGGTGGGCACCAACAGCCGCACCGATGCGCCCAGTGCCGGTGCCGTGCGGGCCGGTGAAGAGAAGACGGTGAGAAAGGGCAACAAGATCGAGGTATTCGGCACCCTGATCCGCTCCCACATCACCCCGGAAACCATCGAGGCCGAGGTGGGCGACGAAATCACCATCCACCTGACCAACCTGGAACGGGCCCAGGACGAGACCCACGGCTTCACCGTCTCCACCTACAACGTCCATGCATCCGTCGAGCCGGGCAAGACCGTCACGGTCAAGTTCAAGGCCGACAAGGAAGGCGTCTATCCCTACTACTGCACCGAGTTCTGCTCCGCGCTGCACCTGGAAATGCAGGGCTACCTCCTGGTCAAGCCGAAGGGCTGGAAGGCGACCAAGACTGCCGGTGCCGAGAAGGCGATCTACAGCGAAGACGACTACAAGAAGCAGCTGAAGAAGGTGGCCGATACCCAGGCCGTCATCGATCAGGTGGTCGGCTACATCACCTCCGTGAATTACAAGGACTTCCCGGATGTGGTGAACATGATGGACGACGCCGTCGATCAGCTGAACAAGATCAAGGACGCCAAGGCCAAGCATGAAGACGCTGCCAAGAAGAAGGACTGGAACCAGGCCACCCTGTGGGCCGAGCAAGTCTGGCAGTACCAGGTGAAGGCAGCCGACCTCGGCCTGCGCGCCAAGACCTATCTGGAACAGAACGGCGCCCGCAAAGGCAAGTAGGCGGCGCCCGCCAAAGAGTTACACGGCAGCAGCACTGCGGGGAACGGCCTTCGGGTCGTTCCTCTTTTTTTTTTGAGGTGAGGGCAGCGGCGGCTGCCCGTGCCGTCGCGACGAACGCCCCGTCACGGACCCGGCAAGCGTCCTTTATGAGGATTCGGCGGGAGGGGAAAATCAGGAGGGGAAAAAGTGCGGCGGGGCGCCCCGCTTCTGTGCCCTTAGCGGGGCAGCAGGCTGTCGATGATCTGGCCGAGGACGGCGATGGCCTTTTCCGTCGCCGGCGTCCACGGGTGGCCGTAGTTGAGGCGCAGGCAGTGGCCGTATTCCCGCTTGGCGGAGAAGATGGGGCCGGGGGCGATGCTGATGCCCTGGTCCAGGGCCAGCCGGTGCAGCGCCAGGGTGTCCACGCCCGGGGGCAGTTCCACCCAGAGGAAGTAGCCGCCGCTGGGCCGGGCCAGCCGGGTGCCGGCGGGGAAGTGCCGCTCCACGGCACCGACCATGGCGATCTCCTGCAGGGAGAAGGTGCGGCGCAGGCGGCGCAGGTGGTTGTCGTAGCCGCCGTGCTTGAGGTATTCGGCCAGGGCGATCTGCACCGGCACCGTGGTGGCTAGGCTGGTGGTCAGCTTGAGGCGCTGGATCTTCTGGGTGAAGCGTCCGCCGGCCACCCAGCCGATGCGGTAACCCGGCGCCAGGGACTTGGAGAAGGAGGAGACGTGCAGCACCAGGCCGTGCCGGTCCTCGGCCTTGGCGTGGGCCGGCGCCTGGTCGCCGAAGTACAGTTCGGCGTAGACGTCGTCCTCGATCAGGGGCACCTGGTAGCGGGCCAGCAGGGCCACCAGCTCGGCTTTGCGGGCGTCGCTGAGGCTGCCGGTGATGGGGTTGGAGAAGTTCAGCATGCACAGGCAGGCCTTGATCGGATGCTGCCGCAGGGCATCCTCCAGGGCTGCCAGGCTGATGCCTTCCCGGGGATGGGTGGGGATTTCGATGACCTTCAGGCCGAGGCGCTCGATGGCCTGGAGATTGGCGTAGAAGGTGGGGGATTCGATGGCCACCAGGTCCCCGGGCCGGGTCACGGCCTGCAGGCAGAGGTTGAGGCCTTCCATGGCGCCGGAGGTGACGACGATTTCCTGGGGCGAGACGTTGGCGCCCCGGGAAAGGTAGCGCAGGGCGATCTGGCGGCGCAGTTCCTCGTTGCCCGGCGGCAGGTCGGTGACCGTGGCCCGCGGGTCCAGGTGGCGGGCGGCGGCAGCGAGGCAGCGGCCCAGCTTGTCCAGGGGGTACAGCTCCGGGCTGGCGAAGCTGGAGCCGAAGGGCACCACCGCCGGATTCTTGACGCTTTCCAGAATCTCGAAAATGAAGTCGCTGACGTCGAGGGCGGTGGATTGTCCCTGGGGCCGGGTCATTTCCGGCTCGGGCAGGGCCTGGCCCAGGCGGGCCCGGACGAAGTAGCCGGACTTGGGCCGGGCCTCGATCAGCCCCCGGCCTTCGAGCAGGTAGTAGGCCTGCAACACCGTCACCGGACTGACGTCGTGGATGCGGCAGGCCTGGCGCACCGAGGGCAGCCGGTCGCCGGCCCGCAGCAGGCCGTCGCTGATCAGCTTTTCCGTTTGCAGGGCGAGGGTCTGGTAGCGGCTCATGGCGGCCATGGTAATGAAGCGCCCCCCGTTCCGGAAAGAGGTGAATCAAATCCGGGAAAAAGCGGGGCCGGCAAAGAAAAAGGGCAGCTGCTGCTGCCCTTTCCGGGAGTCTGGCCAAGGCTTGGCAATCAGCCGCCCAGCTTGGCCTTGAGCAGGTCGTTCACCTGCTGGGGATTGGCCTTGCCCTTGGCCGCCTTCATCACCTGGCCCACCAGGGCGTTGAAGGCCTTTTCCTTGCCGGCCTTGTATTCGGCCACGTTGGCGGCGTTGGCGGCCAGCACCTCGTCCACCAGCTTCTCGATGGCACCGGTGTCGGTGATCTGCTTCAGGCCCTGCTTCTCGATCACTTCGTCGGCGCTGGTGCCGTCGCCGTTCCACAGGGCCTCGAACACCTTCTTGGCGATGTTGTTGGAGATGGTGTTGTCGGCGATGCGGGCGATGAGGCCGGCCAGCTGGGCGGCACTCACCGGGGAGGCGGCGATGTCCTTGTCCTCCTTGTTGAGGCGGGCGGACAGTTCGCCCATGACCCAGTTGGCGGCGCTCTTGGCGTTGGCCGCACCGGCGGCGGTCACCACGGCGTCGAAGTAGTCGGCCACTTCGAGGGAAGCGGTGAGGGCGGTGGCGTCGTAGGCGGAGAGGCCCAGCTGCTCCATGAAGCGCTGGCGCTTGGCTTCGGGCAGCTCCGGCAGGGTGGCCTTGGTGCGCTCCACCCACTCCCGGGAGATGACCAGGGGCAGCAGGTCGGGATCGGGGAAGTAGCGGTAGTCGTGGGCGTCTTCCTTGGTGCGCATGACCCGGGTCTCGCCGGAATCCGGGTCGAACAGCACGGTGGCCTGCTGGATCTTGCCGCCGTCTTCCAGGGTGTCGATCTGCCACTGGATTTCGTAGTCGATGGCCTGCTGCAGGAAGCGGAAGGAGTTGAGGTTCTTGATCTCGCGGCGGGTGCCCAGGGGCTCGCCGGGGCGGCGCACAGAGACGTTGGCGTCGCAGCGGAAGGAACCTTCCTGCATGTTGCCGTCGCAGATGCCGATCCAGCGCACCAAGGCGTGCAGGGCCTTGGCGTAGGCCACGGCCTCGGCGGAGGAGCACATGTCGGGCTCGGTGACGATTTCCAGCAGGGGGGTGCCGGCCCGGTTGAGGTCGATGCCGGATTTGCCGTGGAAGTCCTCGTGAAGGGACTTGCCGGCATCCTCTTCCAGGTGGGCCCGGGTCAGGCGCACCACCTTCTCGTAGGCCTTGTCACCCTGGCCGACCTGGATGCGCACGCCACCGCCCACCACCACCGGCAGCTCGAACTGGCTGATCTGGTAGCCCTTGGGCAGGTCCGGGTAGAAGTAGTTCTTGCGGGCGAAGACGGACTTTGCCGCCACCTCGGCGCCGATGGAGAGGCCGAACTTGATGGCGCATTCCACGGCGCCCCGGTTCAGCACCGGCAGCACGCCGGGCAGGGCCAGGTCCACGGCGCTGGCCTGGACGTTGGGCTGGGCGCCGAAGGCGGTGGAGGAGCCGGAGAAAATCTTGGATTGGGTGGAGAGCTGTGCGTGGGTCTCGATGCCGATGACCACTTCCCAGTTGCGTGCGCTCATGTCGTTCTCGAAAGCAAAAATTCAAGCGTTAAAAACAGCTGCGGCGTTCCAGCTGGATGGGCCACAGGTAATCCACGGCCTCACCGCTGCATTGGGCCTGGCAGCCGTTGAAGGCCACCGTCACTTTCTTGTCCTGCTCCCACATGCGCACCGAGCAGCCGTCGGCGGCGGCCAGGCGCACCTGGGGCAGGGTTTCCACCTGGCGGAAGTCCTTCAGGGCGAACTGGCAGGAGCCCTTCTTCGGCACATCCACCTTGGCGGTGAAGCGTTTCACTTCGGCTTCCTTCACCTGCAGCTGGATGTTGCCCCGGTAGCCGGTGGGATCGCGGAAGGCGCAGTTGCCGGCGACGTTGAGGGGCCGGGTGGGAATGGGCTTCAGGTTGCGGCCGTTGAGGTGCTTAAGGGGCCGGCTGAAATCGTACTTGTCCGCCGGCGGCGGTTCGCTGGCCACGTTGTCCGGCAGAGGCTCGGCAGGGGGGGGCGGCGTGGCGCATCCGGCAAGGATCGTGGCGATGATGCCGCCAAGAACCAGTACCCATGCGCCGCGGCGACCAGGCAGCCCCATCCGCCTTACTCCAGGCCGGCGGGCGCGCGCCCGTGCCAGTCGGTGACCTGCTGGTAGCGGTGGGCGACGTTGAGCAGGCGGGCTTCGTCGAAGTAGTTGCCGATCAGCTGCAGACCCACCGGCAGGCCCTCGGCAAAGCCGCAGGGCAGGGACATGCCGGGCAGGCCGGCCAGGTTCACGGCGATGGTGTAAATGTCGGAAAGGTACATCTGCACCGGGTCGCCGGCCTTGTCGCCGAGCTTGAAGGCGGTGGAGGGGCTGGTGGGCCCCAGGATCACATCGCACTGCTTGAAGGCGGCGACGAAATCCTCGGCAATGAGCCGGCGGATGCGCTGGGCCTGCAGGTAGTAGGCGTCGTAGTAGCCGTGGGAGAGCACGTAGGTGCCGATCAGGATGCGGCGCTTCACCTCGGCGCCGAAGCCCTGGGCCCGGCTCTTGGCGTACATGTCGTCCAGGCTGTCGTACTCGGGGGCGCGATAGCCGTAGCGCACGCCGTCGAAGCGGGAGAGGTTGGAGCTGGCCTCGGCCGGGGCGATGACGTAGTAGGCCGGCACCGACAGCTTCATGTTGGGCAGGCTCACTTCCACCATCTCGGCGCCGAGGGCCTTGTACTGTTCGATGGCGGCCTGGATGGCGGCCATCACGGCGGCGTCACAGCCTTCGCCGAAGAACTCCTTGGGCAGGCCGATCTTGAGACCGGCCAGGGGCTTGGCGGCAGCCGGGGCGTTCAGTTCCCGGGTGTAGTCCTCCACCGGGCGTTCCAGGCTGGTGGAATCCTTGGGGTCGAAGCCGGCCATGGCGTTGAGCAGCAGGCCGCAATCCTCGGCGGAGCGGGCCATGGGGCCGGCCTGGTCGAGGGAGGAGGCGAAGGCGATCATGCCCCAGCGGGAAACCACGCCGTAGGTGGGCTTCAGGCCGGTGAGGTTGCACAGGGCGGCGGGCTGGCGGATGGAGCCGCCGGTGTCGGTGCCGGTGGCGGCCGGTGCCAGACGGGCTGCCACGGCAGCGGCAGAACCGCCGGAGGAGCCGCCGGGCACCCGGCTCTGGTCCCAGGGGTTCTTCACCGGGCCGAAGAAGGAGGTTTCGTTGGAGGAGCCCATGGCGAACTCGTCCATATTGGTCTTGCCCAGATTCACGGCGCCGGCGGCGTCGAATTTCTGGATCACCGTGGCGTCGTAGGGGCTGACGAAATTGGCCAGCATCTTGGAGCCGCAGGTGGTGAGCCAGCCCTCGGCGCAGAAGATGTCCTTCTGGGCCAGGGGGATGCCGGTCAGGGGGCCGGCGTCGCCGGCGGCGAGGCGGGCGTCGGCCGCCTTGGCCTGGGCCAGGGAGCGCTCCGGCTGGGTGGAGACGTAGGCGTTGATGGCCGGGTTGAGCCGATTGATGCGGTCCAGATACAGCTGGGTCAGCTCGACGCTGGAGATCTTCTTGCCGGCCAGGGCCTGGGCGAGTTCTTTAAGGCTGGAATTGAGCATGGTCGGTAGGGAGCGAGTCGGGGGCAGGGGAGGGCGCGAAGCAAGGGCGCGGCAGCGCTCCCGCCTATTCGATGACCTTGGGCACCAGGTAGAGCCCGGCTTCGGTTTCCGGCGCCACGGCCTGGAAGGCGGCGCGACGGTCGCTTTCGCTGACCACGTCGTCCCGCAGGCGCTGGGCCAGGTCCTGGGCGTGGGCCATGGGCTCGACCCCCTGGGTGTTCACGGCCTGCATTTCCTCGATCAGGGAGAAAATGCCGTTGAGGTGCTCGAGGGTGGTCTGGACTTCCGCTTCGGAGGTTTCGATGCGGGCAAGATGGGCGATGCGCCGGACCTGATCGGGAGTAAGGGACATGGGCTGGCTGGGGGTGAAAGCCGGCGAAGCGCCGGGTGATTAAATTCTAGGCAAAAACTTATGCTGCAAAGCGATATAAGGTATCATAAATCCCCTTCTCCCCGCTGTTTTACGGATTCAATACCCCATGTTCGGCTTTCTCCGCAGCTACTTCTCCAACGACCTGGCCATCGACCTGGGCACCGCCAACACGCTGATCTACGTGCGCGGTCAGGGCATCGTTCTCGACGAACCCTCTGTGGTCGCCATCCGCCTCGAAGGCGGACCCAACGCCAAGAAAACCATTCAGGCAGTCGGCAAGGAAGCCAAGCAGATGCTCGGCAAGACCCCCGGCTCCATCACCGCCATCCGCCCCATGAAGGACGGCGTGATCGCGGACTTCACCGTGACCGAGCAGATGCTCAAGCAGTTCATCAAGAAGGTCCACGATTCCCGCATGTTCTCCCCCTCGCCGCGCATCATCATCTGCGTGCCCTGCGGCTCCACCCAGGTGGAACGTCGCGCCATCCGCGAATCCGCCATCGGCGCCGGCGCCTCCCAGGTGTACCTGATCGAGGAGCCCATGGCCGCGGCCATCGGTGCCGGCCTGCCCGTGGCCGACGCCACCGGCTCCATGGTGGTGGACATCGGCGGCGGCACCACCGAAGTGGGCGTCATCTCCCTGGGCGGCATGGTCTATGCCGGTTCCGTGCGGGTGGGCGGCGACAAGTTCGACGAAGCCATCATCAACTACATCCGCCGCAACTACGGCATGCTGATCGGCGAGACCACCGCCGAGAACATCAAGAAGGAAATCGGCTCCGCCTTCCCCGGCTCCGAAGTGAAGGAAATGGAAGTGAAGGGCCGCAACCTGGCCGAGGGCATCCCCCGCAGCTTCACCATTTCCTCCAACGAAATCCTGGAAGCCCTGACTGATCCCCTGAACCAGATCGTCTCCGCCGTGAAGAGCGCCCTGGAACAGACCCCGCCCGAACTGGGCGCGGACATCGCCGAGAAGGGCATGGTCCTGACCGGCGGCGGCGCCCTGCTGCGGGATCTGGACCGTCTGCTGATGGAAGAGACCGGCCTGCCCGTGATCGTCGCCGAGGACCCGCTGACCTGCGTGGTGCGCGGCTCCGGCATGGCGCTGGAAAAGATGGATAAGCTCGGCAGCATCTTCGCCTCCGAGTAAGGCCGCACCGGGTGAGGATGAGCATGGAACGGGAACGCCAGCCGATCCCCGACACCCCGCTCTCCTCCCTTCCCACCACCGCCCCGGCCAGTGCCGGGGCTTGGTTTTTTCCGCAGCCTTCGCGGCGCGGTCATGTAACCCCCCGGAAAGTCTGACGTGGCCGGCATCGACCACTCTCCACCGCCATTCTTCAAGCGCGGCCCGGCTCCCCTGGCCCTGCTCTCCCTCTATCTGGGCCTCTCCATCTCCCTGATGGTGCTGGACCACAAGTTCCATTACCTGGAATGGGTACGCCAGGGCGTGGCGGTGTTCACCACTCCCCTGCAGATGCTGGCCCATGCGCCCTCCAAGGGCTTCTCCCAGGTGGACGAGTATTTCGCCAGCCTGATCTCCCTGCAGAAGGAAAACGACCAGCTCAAGCATACCCAGCTGGAGGCGGCCACCATCCTGCAGCGGCACCAGCACCTGGAGGCGGAGAACCGCCACCTGCGCGAGCTGCTGGGGGTCAAGGAGCGCCTGCCCACCGGCGGCCAGCTGGCCCAGATCCTCTATGCCGCCCGGGACCCCTTCTCCCGCCGCGTCATCGTGGACAAGGGCATGCAGGACAACGTGCTGGCCGGCCAGCCGGTGGTGGACCACCTGGGCGTCATCGGCCAGGTGACCCGGGTCTATCCCCTGCTTTCCGAAATCACCCTGATCACCGACAAGGACCAGGCCGTGCCCGTGCAGGTGGTGCGCAGCGGCCTGCGCTCCGTCGTCTTCGGCCTCGGCAACGGCCAGCTGGAGCTACGCTACATGCCGGCCAACGCCGACGTGCAGAACGGCGACGTGCTGGTGACCTCGGGCCTGGACGGCATCTTCCCCGCCGGCTTCCCGGTGGCCAAGGTGGTGCACATGGAGCGGGACACCACCTACTCCTTCGCCCGCATCATCTGCGTCCCGGTGGCCGGGGTCGAGCATTTCGGCGAAGTGATGATCCTCAACCCGCGGGAGGCCCTGCCGCCCCGGCCGGCCGAGGCCTCTGCCACCCCGGCCGAAGGTGACAAGCCTGCCTCCTCCAAGGTGCGCCGCATCAAGCGCAGCGTCGGGAACTAAGTCATGCAGCCGACCTTTACCTCCTCCCGCATCCTGCTGCCGGTCCGTCCCTGGTTCATCACCCTGACCCTGGTGCTGGCCCTGCTGCTCAATCTGATGCCCACCGCCCACTGGCCCGGGGTGCCCGACTGGGTGGCCCTGGTGCTGTGCTTCTGGAGCGTGCGCGAATTCCGCAAGGTAAGCATGGGCTGGTCCTTCATCCTGGGCCTGGCCATGGACGTGGCCGACGGCAGCCTCATGGGCCAGCACGCCCTGGCCTACGTGCTGATGAGCTACATCGCCTCCAGCCTGTCCCGCCGCATCCTGTGGTTTCCCCTGCTGCAGCAGGCGCTGCAGGTCTTTCCCCTGTTGTTCATGGTGCAGGTCCTGCAGCTTGCCGCCCGCATGGCCACCGGCGCTGCCTTCCCCGGCTTCGGCTACCTGATCGGCCCCCTGGTGGCGGCCCTGCTCTGGGTTCCCGCCACCTACGTCCTGCTCCTGCCCCAGTACCAGCCCGTGGAGCGGGACGAGAACCGCCCCATCTAAGCAGCAGGCCATGCGCTATACCGACCTCAGCAGTTCGGACCGGGAACAGGAGCAGTTCCGCTTCCGCCTTGGCTTCGCCGCCGGCATGGTGCTGCTGTGCTTCGTCATCCTCTTCGCCCGTTTCTTCTGGCTGCAGGTGGTGAAGCACGACTACTACTCCACCCGGGCCGAAGAGAACCGCATTTCCCTGGTGCCCATCATCCCCAACCGGGGCCTGATCGTGGACCGCAACGGGGTGGTGATGGCCCGCAACTATTCCGCCTTCACCCTGGAAATCACCCCCTCCCGCCTGCAGGAAGACCTGGAGACGGTGATCGAGCAGATCGGCACCCTGATCCCTATCACGCCCAAGGACAGGAAGCGCTTCAAGAAACTGATGGAGGAGTCGAAGAACTTCGAGTCCATCCCCATCCGCACCCGCCTTTCCGACGACGAGGTGGCCCGCTTCGCCGCCAACCGCTACCGTTTCCCCGGCGTCGAGGTGAAGGCCCGGCTGTTCCGCCAGTATCCTCTGGGGGACGTGGCTTCCCATGCCCTGGGCTACATGGGCCGGATCAACGACAAGGATCTGGAGACCATCGACAACGCCGAGCAAACGCCCAACTACAAGGGCACCGAGCACATCGGCAAGGCCGGCCTGGAGCAGAACTACGAGTTCCAGCTGCACGGCGAGACGGGCTACGAGGAAGTGGAAGTGGATGCGGGTGGCCGGGCGGTGCGGGTGCTGTCGCGCACGGCGCCGGTGTCCGGCAACAACCTGTCCCTGACCCTGGACTCCAAGCTGCAGGAGATCACCGAGCAGGCCTTCGGCAGCCGCCGCGGTGCCCTGGTGGCCATCGAACCGTCCACCGGCGGCATCCTGGCCCTGGTCTCCAAGCCCACCTACGACCCCAACCTGTTCGTGGACGGCATCCGCGGCGACGACTGGGACGGCCTCAACACCGACCCGGACAAGCCCCTGCTCAACCGGGCCATCTACTCGGCCTATCCGCCCGGTTCCACCTTCAAGCCCTTCATGGCCCTGGCGGCCCTGGTCCAGGGCAAGCGCACCCCCTCCCAGGCCATCGCCGATCCGGGCTATTTCAACTTCGGCGGCCACCAGTTCCGGGACGACAAGAAGGGCGGCCACGGCATGGTGGACATGTACAAGTCCATCGTCGAATCCTGCGACACCTACTACTACATCCTGGCCAACGACATGGGCATCGACAACATCGCCGCCTTCATGGGCCAGCTGGGCCTGGGCCAGCGCACCGGGGTGGACATCCAGGGTGAGAGCGAGGGCGTGCTGCCCTCCCAGGCCTGGAAGAAGCGCCGCTTCAAGAAGCCGGAGCACCAGAAATGGTATGCCGGGGAAACCATCTCCATCGGCATCGGCCAGGGCTACAACGCCTACACGCCGATCCAGCTGGCCCAGGCGGTGGCCACCATCGCCAACGACGGGGTCATGTACCGGCCCCATCTGGTGAAGTACATCACCAACAGCCGCAGCGGCGAGAAGACCATGGTGGAGCCCCAGCCCATCCGCGACCTCAAGCTCAAGCCGGAACACCTGGCGGTGATCAAGAACGCCATGGTCGGCGTGAACAAGGCCGGTACCGGGGCCCGGGCCTTCGCCGGTGCCGGCTACGAATCCGCCGGCAAGACCGGTACCGCCCAGGTGTTCAGCCTGAAGGGCGAGAAGTACGTGGAGGGCGCCACCAAGCACCACCTGCGCGACCACTCCCTGTTCATCGCCTACGCCCCGGCGGAGCAGCCCAAGATCGCCCTGGCTGTGATCGTGGAGAACGGCGGTTTCGGCGCCGCCGCCGCCGCCCCCATCGCGCGCATGGTGCTGGACTACTACATCCTCGGCAAGGTGCCCAAGGGCCCGGCCAACGAGGACGAGGAGGGCGACGATGGAGGCCATTAGGCGCTACTGGTACAAGGCCATCGAGCACCTGGACGGCCCCCTGCTGACCATTGCCCTGGTGATCCTGGGCATCGGCACCGCCACCGTCTATTCCGCCACCTACATCGGCCTGAGCCGCATGGGGCCCCAGGCGGTGAACCTGCTGATCGCCTTTTCCGTGATGTGGATGGTGGCCCAGGTGCCGCCCCAGAAGCTGCTGCGCTTCGCCGTGCCCCTCTACGTGCTGGGGGTGATCCTGCTGCTGGCGGTGTGGCTGTTCGGCATCAAGGTGAACGGGGCCCGACGCTGGCTGCATGTCGGCGTCACCCGCATCCAGCCCTCCGAGATCATGAAGATCGCCATGCCCCTGATGCTGGCCTGGTACTTCCACAAACACGAGGCTGCCCTGCGCTGGCGTCATTACGCCACGGCCTCCATGCTGCTGCTGGTGCCGGTGGCCTTCATCATCAAGCAGCCGGACCTGGGCACCGCCATCCTGGTGCTGGCCGCCGGCTTCTATGTCATCTTCTTCGCCGGCCTGTCGTGGAAGGTCATCGTCGGCCTCATCGCCGCCGGCGCCGCTGCCGCGCCCTTCGCCTGGACCATGCTGCACGACTACCAGCGCAAGCGCATCCTGACCCTCATCGACCCCACCTCCGATCCTTTGGGGACGGGCTACCACATCATCCAGTCCACCATCGCCATCGGCTCCGGCGGCATTATCGGCAAGGGCTGGCTCAATGGCACCCAGACCCACCTGGAGTTCATCCCGGAAAAGCACACCGACTTCATTTTCGCGGTCTTCTCCGAGGAATGGGGCCTGATCGGCAACCTGGTGCTGCTGGTCCTCTACCTGCTGCTCATCGGCCGCTGCATGATGATCGCCGCCAATGCCCCGACCCTGTCGTCGCGCCTCCTGGCCGGCGCCATCTCCCTCAATTTCTTCACCTACGCCTTCGTCAACATGGGCATGGTGAGCGGCATCCTGCCGGTGGTGGGGGTGCCCCTGCCCTTCGTCAGCTACGGCGGCACGGCCCTGGTGACCCTGTTCCTCGGCCTCGGTATCCTGATGAGCATCCACACCCATCGCATGCTGGTGAAGAAATGAAGCGTTCTCTCCTGCCGGGCCTGTGCGGCGCCTTCCTGCTGACCCTGCTGGCGGCCTGCGGCGGCCCGGCGCCGCGCCTCGAGCGGGCGCCGGAGGCCGGTGCCCGGCCGCCGGCCAAGAGCGGCATGAAGCCCAATCCCCTGGCCCGCCGGGGTGGCGGTTTCTACAAGGACGACGGCCTGCCCGAGGAAATTCCCGAGAACATCGACGACATTCCCGACGCCGAGCCCCGCTGGGAGCCCCTGCACCGCTTCGCCAACAGGCCCTACGTGGTGCTGGGCAAGGAATACGTGCCCATGACCCGGCTCCAGCCCTACAAGGTGCGCGGCATCGGCAGCTGGTATGGCAAGAAATTCCACGGCCAGAAGACCTCCATCGGCGAGCCCTACGACATGTTCGCCATGACCGCGGCCCACCCGACCCTGGCCATTCCCTCCTACGCCCGGGTCACCAACGTGGCCACCGGCAAGTCGGTCATCGTGCGCATCACCGACCGGGGCCCCTTCCATGCCGACCGGGTGATCGACCTCTCCTTTACCGCCGCCTACCGCCTCGGCTACGTGGCCAACGGCAGCACCGCGGTGGAAGTGGAATCCATCGTCCTCGAACCCGGCGCCATCTATGCCGCTGCGCCGGCCCTGGAAGTGGCCGCCATCAAGCGCCAGACGGCACGCCAGGAAGCCCGCCCGGCGCCGGTGCGGGAGGAGCGGGACCCCATCGCCGAAATGGCCATGGCGGCCCAGGCCCAGGACGAGCCGGCCGCCGCACCGGCACCCGCCCCGGCTGCCGCCGCCGGCGTCGGCAACGTCTTCCTGCAGCTTGGCGCCTTCTCCAGCCAGGACAATGCGGAAAGCCTGAAGGCCAAGCTGGCCCGGGAACTGGACTGGCTCACCGACGCCATCCAGATCCAGAGCAAGGGCGGCATGCACCGCATCCACGTCGGCCCCTACCGGGACCGCATGGAGGCGGACAAGGTGGCCGAGCGCATCCGCCTGGCCCTGGGCTTCAAGCCCACCTTCGTCACCCGCTGATCAGGCGTTGCGCCTGGCGAGGTAGGCGGCGAACTCGTCCGCCGCCATGGGGCGGCCGAAGTGGAAGCCCTGGGCCTCGTCGCAGCCGTGGCGGTGCAGGATCTCCAGCTGCTCCGCGGTTTCCACCCCCTCGGCGATGACCCGCAGGCGCAGGCTGTGGCCCATGCTGATGATGGCCACGGCGATGGCCTGGTCGTCCGCATCGGCAACGATGTCGCGGACGAAACTCTGGTCGATCTTCAGTTTGTCGATGGGAAAACGCTTCAGGTAGGAGAGGCTGGAATAGCCGGTGCCGAAGTCGTCGATGGACAGCATCACCCCCATTTCGTCCAGGCGGCGCAGGCAGCGCACCGTGGCTTCCGCATCCTCCATCACCGTGCGTTCCGTCAGTTCCAGTTCCAGGTAGCGCGATTCCAGGCCGGTGCGGCGCAGCAGCTCGGCCACGCTCTCGTGCAGCTCGCTCTGGCGCAGCTGCACCGCCGAGAGGTTCACCGCCACGGGGATGGCCGGCAGGCCGGCCTCCTGCCAGGCCCGGTTCTGACGGCAGGCCTCGTACAGCACCCAGTCGCCGATGGCGCCGATGAGGCCCGAATCCTCGGCCACGGGAATGAAACGGGCCGGTGGCACCATGCCCAGCTCCGGGTGCAGCCAGCGCACCAGGGCCTCGGCGCCGATGACCCGGCCGCTGCCCATGTCCACCTGGGGCTGGTAGTGCAGCACGAATTCCTGCCGCTCCACCGCCTGGCGCAGGGCGTTCTCCAGCACCAGGCGCTCGAAGGCCAGCACGTTCATTTCGGCGGTGAAGAACTGGTAGGCGTTGCGCCCCGATTCCTTGGCCTGGTACATGGCCGTGTCGGCGTTCTTCAGCAGGCTCTGGAAGTCCCGGGCGTCGTGGGGAAAGAGGCTGATGCCGATGGAGGGGGTGACGGTGAGCTGATGGCCGTCGATGACGAAGGGCTGGCCCACCCGGTCGATGATCTTGCGCGCCACCTGGGAGGCCCCGTCCAGCTGGGCGTCGGCCAGCACCACCACGAACTCGTCGCCGCCCAGGCGCGACACCGTGTCCGAATCCCGTACGCAGCCCTTGAGGCGCTGGGCCACGGACTGCAGCAGGCGGTCGCCGGTGAAGTGGCCGAGGGAATCGTTCACCGTCTTGAAATTGTCCAGGTCGATGAAAAGCAGGGCCAGGGTCTCCTGTTCCCGCTCGGCGGCGGCCAGGCACTGGCTGACCCGGTCGTGCAGCAGGGTGCGGTTGGGCAGGCCGGTGAGTTCGTCGAAATAGGCCAGCTGGTGGATGCGGTCCTCCTGCCGACGCTTTTCCGTGATGTCCTCCTTCACCGCAACGAAATGGGTGATGCGCTGGTTGTCGTCGGTGATGGGGGAGATGGTGGCGTGTTCCCAGTACAGCTCGCCGTTGCGCCGCCGGTTGTGGAACACCCCTTCCCATTGGCCGCCGCTGGCGATGGTGGACCACAGCTCCTGGTACACCTCCAGGGGCGTCTCGCCGGACTTGAGCACGCTGGGCTTGAGGCCCACCGCCTCCTCGGCGCTGTAGCCGGTGGTGCGGGTGAACTTGGGATTGACGTACTCGATGACGCCGTTGGTGTCGGTGATGACGATGGTGGCCGGGCTCTGCTCCACCGCCCGGGAGAGCTGGCGCAGTTGCAGTTCGGCGCGCTTGCGCTCGGTGGCGTCCTCGACGATGGCGATGCCCCCCAGCAGCTGGCCGCCTTGGTCCAGCACCGGCGCCGCCACCAGGGAAACCCACAGCTGGCGCCCGCTGAGGCTGGCGCGGTATTCGCCCTCGAAGCGCCCGGTGCGGCCCTCCAGCACTGCCGCCAGGGCCGGCAGGGGGCGCTGGTCCTGCAGCTTGGCCATGTCCAGGTCCTGCAGCCGCTCCAGGGGGACGCCGATGATGTTGGCGAACTGCTGGTTGCTGTAGGTGATGTGCAACTCGGTGTCGTAATGGATGATGCCCGTGGGACAGAACTCCAGCAGGCGCAGGTAGCGCTCCTCCAGGGAGTGCAACTGGGCCTGGCTCTGGCGCAGGGCCGCGTGCTCCAGGGCCAGGCTCACCAGGTTGGCCAGGGCCACGCCCAGCAGGCGCTGTTCCTCGTTCCAGGGCCGGGCCGGCCCCGCCTGCTCGTGGCAGAGAACGCCGGCCAGGCGCCCTTGCTGGCGCACCGGGTAGTCGAGCAGGGCGCCGATGCCATGGGGCGTCAGGTAGGCTTCGTTGAGGTCCCGGGTGGCCGGGTGGTGCAGGGCGTCGTCGGCGACGATGGGCTCGCCGCTTTCCAGGGCGGCGAAGTAGGCCGGGCAGTCGGCTTCCTGCAGGCGCTGGCCGCTGCTGTGGCTGCCGCCGGCCCGTTCAAAGAGATCGGCGCAGCGGATGGTGCGCTGGCTGTCGTCGAACAGCCAGATGCCGACCCGGTCCACGCCGAGCAGCCGGGCGGCGGTTTCGGTGAGGTAGGGGTAAATTTCCTCCAGCCCGGCCTGGGCCAGAAACTCGGCCCGGCTCAGGCGCTCCAGCCAGGCAGCCCGGGACGGTGCATCCGGCCGGGGGCCGGCGGCGCACTGCTCTGTCTCGGGAAAAGCTGGCCAGGGGGGATGGGGGGGAAACGGCATCGGCGACTACCTCCATCACCCCATGATGCCTGCCGCATCGTGAAATCTGCCTTGCGCTGGATCAAATCAACCCGGCGCCGGGTTCAGATGGAATCCTTGCCCGGCATGGTCTTGAAGATGAAGGCGGCCCGGTCCACCGGCGTCACCCACACCAGGCCGTCGCCGATCTGGCCGGTCTGGGAGACGGCGATGATGCGGTCCACGATCACCGTGGCCAGGTCGTCGTCGGCGATGATCTCGATGCGCACCTTGGGGGTGTAGTCGGTCAGCTCTTCCTTGATGTTGTGCGGCACGTGGCGGGAAGGCGCGCTGCAGCCCTCCGCCTTGCTCACCGTCATGCCGGGAAAGCCCGGGATGTCCCGCAGGGCCTCGCGCAGGGCGGGCAGCTTGTTGGGGCGCACTACGGCCTTGATTTCCTTCATCGGTGCGTCTCCTTACAGTTAGGCTTCCACCGGTTCTTCGTCGAACCAGCGGTAGAGGGTGGGCAACACCACCAGGGTCAGCAGGGTGCAGGTGATGAGGCCGCCGATGACCACGATGGCCAGGGGGCGCTGCACTTCGGAACCGGGGCCGGTGGCGAAGAGGAAGGGAATGAGGCCGAGCATGGCCACCGTCGCCGTCATCATCACCGGGCGGAAGCGCAGGATGGCGCCCTTGGTCACCGCTTCGTCAAGGCTGGCGCCTTCCTGGCGCAGGCTGCGGATATAGGATACCAGCACCACCCCGTTGAGCACGGCGATGCCCCACAGGGCGATGAAGCCCACCGAGGCCGGCACCGAGAGGTACTCGCCGGTCACCGCCAGGCCGATGATGCCGCCGATGGAGGCGAAGGGCAGCACCAGGATGATGAGGCTGGCCATGCGCAGCGAATTGAAGAGCAGGAACAGCAGGAAGAAGATGGCGCCGATGGTGATGGGGATGATGATGGTGAGGTGCCCCAGGGCCCGCTCCATGTTCTGGAACTGGCCGCCCCACTCCAGGTAGTAGCCTTCCGGCAGCTTGATCTTCTCCGCCACCTTCTGCTGCAGTTCGGCGACGAAGCTGCCCAGGTCCCGGTCCTTCACGTTCACGCCGACCACGATGCGGCGCTTGGCCGTCTCCCGGCTGATCTGGGCCGGACCGTCGGCCAGGCGGATCTCCGCCAGGGCTTCCAGGGGTACCTGGGCGCCGCCGGGGGCGCTGACCAGGATGTGGCGGATGGCTTCCACGTCGTTGCGGAATTCCTTGGGCAGGCGCACGGTGGCGGAGAAGCGGCGTTCGCCTTCATAGACGTCGGTGGCCACCTTGCCGCCGATGGCGGTCTCGATCACGTCGTGCACGTCGGCGGCGTTGAGGCCGAGGCGGGCGATAGCCTGACGGTCGATCTCGATGATCAGGTACTGCTGGCCGGAGATGCGCTCCACCCGCATGTCCTGGGCGCCCTGGATGGACTGGGCCACCTTGGCGATTTCCTCGGCCTTCTTCTTCAGGGTGTCCAGATCGTCGCCGAAAACCTTGACGGCGATGTCGGAACGGACCCCGGTGACCATTTCGTCCACCCGGTCGGAGATGGGCTGGGCCATGACGATCTGCACCCCGGGCAGGGCCTTCAGCTTGTCGCGCATGGCCTCGGCGATGTCGTCCTGGTTCCAGCCGGAGGGCCATTCGCTGCGCGGCTTGAGGCTGACGATGGGGGTGGATTCGTTGGGGCCCTGGGGGTCGGCCGGCGATTCGCCGCGGCCGACGCCGGAGACGGCGGACTTGACCCCCGGCACTTCCATCACCAGCTTCATGGCCTGCATTTCCATCTTGATGGATTCATCCAGGGAAATGTTGGGCACCCGGTTGATGCCCGGCACCACGGAGCCTTCCTTCATCTCCGGGATGAAGGCGGTGCCGAGGAAGGGCAGGATGGCCAGGGTGGCGACGAAGACGCCGACGCACAGGGTCACCGTCTTCTTGCCGTTGGCCAGGGACCAGTTGAGCATCTTCAGGTAGGGCTTCTTCATGGCGGCGATGGCCCGGGTGTCGTGGTCGCCCTGGCCAGGCGGCACCTTCAAGAGGTAGGAGCAGAGCACCGGCGACAGGGTCAGGGACAGCACCAGGGAGACGGCCAGGGCGATGGCGATGGTGTAGGCGAGGGGGGCGAACATCTTGCCCTCCATGCCCTGCAGGGTCATCAGGGGCAGGAACACCAGGATGATGATGCCGACGCCGAAGATCACCGGCGTCGCCACTTCCTTGACCGCGTTGAAGATGATGCGGATGCGCGATTCCCCCGTTTCCGCCTTGCGCCCCAGGTAGGCGAAGGCGTTTTCCACCACCACCACCGAGCCGTCCACCATGAGGCCGATGGCAATGGCCAGGCCTCCCAGGGACATCAGGTTGGCCGAGAGGTTGATCTGGTTCATGGCCATGAAGGTGAGCAGGGGCGTCAGCACCAGGGTGGCGACGACGATGATGGAGGAGCGCAGGTCGCCGAGGAACAGCAGTAGCACCACCACCACCAGGAAGACGCCTTCGATCAGCACCTTGGTCACGGTCCACAGGGCCGCGTCCACCAGCTCGGAGCGGTCGTAGTAGGGCACGATCTTGAGGCCGCCGGGCAGCATGTCCTTGTCGTTGATCTCCTTCACCCGCTCCTGGATGCGGCCGACGATCTGCTTGGCGTTGCCGCCGGCCAGCATCATCACCACGCCGCCCACGGATTCGGTGACGCCGTTCTTCACCAGGGCGCCCTCGCGCACCGCATGGCCCAGGTCCACCGTGGCCACGTCGCGGATGTACACCGGCACCCCGTCCCGCTCCTTCAGCACGATGGAGCGGATGTCGTCCAGGTCCCGCACCAGGCCCACGCCGCGGATCAGGTACTGCTCGGCGTAGTGGGGCAGCACGCCGCCGCCGGAGTTGGCGTTGTTGCGGCCCACGGCCTGGTACACGTCGGCCACGGTGAGCTTGAAGTGGCGCAGCTTGTCCGGGTTCACCAGCACCTGGTACTGCTTGACGAAGCCACCCTGGGAGTTGATTTCGGCGACGCCGGAAATGGAGCGCAGCAGGGGGCGCACCACCCAGTCCTGGGCGACGCGGCGCTGGGTCAGCTCCTCCGGGGTCAGGGCCCGCTCACCGTCGTCGGGCCGCTCCAGGGTGTACTGGTAGATCTCGCCGAGGCCGGTGGAGACGGGGCCGAGCACCGGGGTGATGCCCTCGGGCAGGCGCGAACCCACTTCCAGCAGGCGTTCCATGACCAGCTGGCGGGCGAAGTAGACGTTGGTGCTGTCGGTGAACACCAGGGTGATGAGGGAGAGGCCCGGCTTGTTCAGGGAACGCATCTCCGTCAGGCCGGGCAGGCCGGTCATGGCGATTTCCAGGGGCACCGTGGCGAAGCGCTCCACCTCCTCCGGCGAGCGGCCGGGGGCCTCGGTGGCGATCTGCACCTGGATGTTGGTGACGTCGGGGAAGGCATCCACCGACAGCTTGCGCGCGGCGTTGAGGCCGAACACCAGCAGGGCGACGGCGATGACGACGACGATCAGGCGTTGTTTGAGGGCGGCGCGAATCAGAGATTCGATCATGACATTCCTTCGATGCCCGGAAAGGCAATCAGCAAGCCACTCTCCAGCATATGTATGTGAAGAGTGGCGTCTTTACTGCGTTGTGGCGATGCTGCCTGTGAAAACCGGAGCCGGGGCTCAGCTGCCCTCCAGCTCCTTGCGCTTGCGTTCGTTGTTGAGGTGGAAGGCGCCTTCCACCACCACCACTTCGCCTTCCTTGAGGCCGGACTGCACCGGCCGCACGCCGCCGGCTTCGGCGCCGAGGATGACCGGGGTCAGGCGGTACTGGCCGGGGGCGACCTGGACGAAGACGTGCTCGTTGTTGTCCTCCCGCACCACGGCGGCGGCGGGCACGGCCAGCTTGGGCATGGCCTTGCCGGCGATGAGCATGGTGGCCAGCATGGCCGGCTTGAGGCGGCGGTCCGGGTTTTCCACTTCGGTGCGCACCAGAACGGTGCGGGTTTCCGGGTTGAGGGTGTCGCTGATGTAGATCAGCCGGCCGGTGAGCTTTTCGCCGGCCAGGGAGGGAATGTCCAGTTCCACCGACTGGCCGGTGCGCACCAGGGCGGCCTGCTGTTCCGGCACGTCGGCCACGGCCCACAGGCGGGAAAGGTCGGCCACGGTGAACAGGGCGTCGGCCGGTTCCACCACCTGGCCCTGGGTCACCTTGCGTTCCACCAGGGTGCCGGGAATGCTGGCCACCACCGGGGTGAGGGAGTTGATGGTGCCGCGGCTGGCGAGGGAGGCGATGTCCCGGGGCGCCATGCCCAGCACCCGCAGCTGGTCTTCCGCCGCCTGGCGTTCGGCCTGGGTCACGGCGGCTTCGCTTTCCCGGCGCTGCAGTTCGGCCTTGCCGATGACGTCGGCGGCGAAGAGGTGCTGGGCCCGCTCCACGTTGTTCCGTTCCAGGCTGGCCCGGGCGTTGGCCTTGAGGAAGGTCAGCTGGGCTTCGCCGAGGACGGTGGAGTTGATGATGGCCAGGGGCTCGCCGGCCTTCACCTCATGGCCGAGCTGGCCGCTGATCTGGGTGACACGGCCGGTGACGGTGGCGCCGATGCGGGCGATGCGCTGCTCGTCGAAGTCCAGGCGGCCGGCCACGCGCAGGGTCTCGCTGACCGGTACGCTGCCCACCGGCGCCAGCTTCAGCTGGGCCTGCAGGGCTTCCGGCGCGGTCACCAGATTGGGGTCGGTGGGGGCGGCGGCGACCGGGGCAGGCTCCTTGCCGCAGGCCGTCAGCAGGCTGACGCCGGCGGCCAGGAGCAGGGCGGTGAAGGCGGGGGCGAGGCGGCGCGCGCTACGCGGGGA
>NZ_JBXAST010000032.1:0-5994 GCF_058809645.1 Azospira sp. MPR-E4
GGTGGAGATGGGGGCCGGCCCGGGAAGGGGCGCCGTGGCCGGTTGCGGCAGTCATGGCGCTCCTGGGATGTCGCCCACTGTAATTCCAAGCCGATTTTTACAAAAAGAATAAAAGCGAATGATTTGATATCTGTTGGTTATAGCGATTTTGCCCCTGGCGGCATCATCGGCCCCTTTTCCGGCTCTCCCGGGGATGGCGCCAGGGCCAGCATTGACCGGGTTTTCGCCCTTTCGGGAATAAGGGAATAAAAAAATGGAACTTCAGTGCATGAAGAGCCCTGGCTAGAGTGCAGCCATTCCCACGTCATGAGGTTGTCATGCCCCTGTATCTGGTCCAAGGCCATCCAGCCGCTGCGCGTTGCGCCGACCTGGGCGAGCGGCTGGCCCGCATCCACCGGGGCCGGCCCGGCGCCCTGCTCGATCTCCGGGCCGACATAGCCGTCCCCAGGCTGGAGGCGCTGATCGAGGCCCAGGACGGTATCGACGCCCGGGCCGTGCTGGCCCTGGGCAGTCTGGCCAGCTACGGCGTGCATGAACTGCCATCCGGCCCGGGAAGCGGGCCCGATGCCCAGGTCTTGCCGGGGCCGCCCGCCGGGGCGGCGAACACGGTATCCATGCAAGGAGGGAAAAATGGAGAGGAAAGCACCATGGAAGACGAACTGATCCTGGCCCGGGCCCATGCCCGGGGAGTAGCGGAACGGCTGGCCTACGCCGGCGCCCTGACGCCGGAAGAGGCCTGGCTGCTGCTCAAGCTGCGTTCCGATGCCTGCCTGGTGGACGTGCGCAGCGAGGCCGAGCGGGAACTGGTGGGCGCCATTCCCGGGGCCCGGGAGGTGGAATTCATGCGCTATCCGGACTGGGAGGAGAACCCGGACTTCGTCGCTCAGGTGCGCCGGGAGGTGGCGACGCAGGCGCTGGTGCTGCTCATCTGCCGCTCCGGCCAGCGTTCCCACCGGGCGGCGGAGCTGCTGCGGCAGGCGGGCTACCGGCAGGTGTACAACGTGCTGGAAGGCTTCGAAGGGGCGAAGGACGCCCAGGGGCGGCGCACCCTCAACGGCTGGCGGCAGCGGGGCCTGCCCTGGCAGCAGTGAGTTTTGTTATTCCATAAAGAAATAAAAACATCAACAATAAGTATTGGATGGTCTATTTGAGAAAAGGCAATCTGCTTTTGCCGCAACGGCATTCTTAATGCCCAGGGGCCTTCCTTCTCGAGGGCTGGCGGATCAGGATAGGAGATCGCAATGTCACTGCTCATCGTCGGCGCCGACAACGTGCGCACCATCGAAAACGAAGTGGCCCGCCTGGCGCCGGCCCTGCTCGATGCCCCCACCGAGCACTGGAGCGGCCGCAAGGCCGGCGATTCACGCCGGGTCATTCCCTCCCGCACCCGGCTGGTGGTGGTGGTCTGCGCCCGGGTGAACCACGAACTGTTGCGCCACGTGCGCCGCCAGGCGGAAAAAAGCGAGGTGCCCCTGATCTACTGCCGCCATTCGGCCCTGGAGGTACGGGAAAAATTGGCAGCCTTCATCGGGTAGGGCAGCAACGCGGACTGAATCACCCTATCTTCAGAAGGCGCTCTCTTCTGCCGATTGAAATACTGCTTTTCGAACGCTACTGGAGCCAAGCCGCCGACGTGACCATAGCGGCGCTTCGGGTTGTAGAAGAGTTCGATGTAATCAAAGACGTCCTGACGGGCTTCTTCCCAGTCGTGGTAGATTTTTCGACGAATCCGCTTCCATTTGAGGAGTGGGAAGGAGCGTTCAGTGACCGCGTTGTCGCAGCAGTTGCTACGTTGACTCATGTTGGGCAGTGGTTTGTGGGACTTGAGAAATGCCTGCCCCTTATGGCCAATGTGTTTGGTTCCCTGATCGGAATGGATGGTCGCGGCCGATTTTGGCTAACGCCGCCAGACGGCAATCAATAACGCGCTGAGCGTCAAGTCGGTCTCCATACGGGACTGCATCGACCAGCTCACGACCTGCCGGGAAAAGGGGCGAGCACCGCGGCAAGATAAAGCCAGCCCTCGTGCGTCCGGATGTAGGTGATGTCGGTGACCCAGACCTGATTGGGTGCTTCAACATCCAGCTGTTGTTCCAGACGGTTCGGAGCAACGACTGCCGGCTAGCCATAGCGTCCTTTGCGGCGATGGTAGCCAGTCTGGTAGCGTAAACTTTTGGCGCACATCAGTCGATCGACTCGGTGCTTGCCGCAGCGCTCCCCAAATCACGATAGTCGTCGGTGATTTTGTGGTAACCGCACACGCCGCCGCTTTCCAGCCAAGACTGCTTGATCAGGTCCAAGAGGTGTTGATCCGCCTTGCCCCGGTCAGAAAGTGGCTCGGCCTGCCAAGCGTAATAGCCGCTGGGATGAACTTTCGCCATCTGGCAGAGCCACCGCACGGAGTACCGTTCTTCCTCGCTCTTGATGAAGGCGTACTTTGCCGGGACTCCTTAGCAAAGTATGCCCCGCAGGAAATCCCCTTGGGGGACGCTGCGGTCTTCTAATGATATCGCGCTCCTCCGAGACACGCTTCACTTCAGCCTTCACGCCGGATCTCGGCGGACTGGCTCTGCTGCTCTTGCCGGGCTTCCGCCGGCCGACTGTATTGCTTTGTGCTGCGACACCCCGATCCGGCTTGCCACCTCGGCCACCGGATGGCCTCGCTCGGTGACCTACTTGACTGCCTCGATCTTGAATTCTTCCGTATAGCGCTTGCCACTCATGACACCTCCCTATTGCCTCAAGTTTAGGGCTCAAAGGTGTTTACCTGTTCCGGGGTGATTCAGTTCTCAAGATGGACGATTGCTATTGTGATAATACTAAATGCATATTGCATGCTGTTGTCTTAGCGGTCAGAATACAAATATGAATGACAAATAATTTTTGCAGCCTGTTTTGTTGATCATATTAAGTTGGTTATTGAATGTTTTTGATGTTGGATGCATTTGAAGTAGAGGTTTTACTCGCTCCTGGGGCTCTTTATGTCTTTAATATTTCTTTCATTTTTTGCAGTGCTGGTATTTGTGGAAATATTTTTGCTGGCAATTAGTCGGAGTTATTTTGTAAAAAATGAGAATTTGGTTGGCAAGTCGTTTTTTCAGATCCTGTTTTTAATGAGGCGAGATAAAAGATTTGTCGCTGATTTGCTTATTGTTATCCATACGATTTTGATTTGTCTTGCTATCTATGTTTTCTTTTTTGATATGTGAGGATTAAATGAATTCATCGACATTGGTTACGGTTTGTGTTGGCACGTATGATAATTATAATGAGATGGTAAAAGCTTTTGAAGCAGGCGATTTGCTTGGGGTTGTTAATTCAGGAGGTCAGCTGGCTTCTGGATTGGTGACGTCGGTTATTCCTGTAACCAGCAGCTGGGGTGCGACAAATGTTGGTGGAATTGGTGCGCTTACTTCTTTTATAGCAGTTGTTAAAATTCAGGGTGATATTGATTCTGGATCAGGAGTTTCTCTAGGGGATTATATTGGACTTACTAGTGGTTTGGTAACAACAGGGGCGCTGTTGGTTGCTGCGACTGGAGTAGGGGCTGTCCCAGCGGCGATGTATTTAGGATCGTTGGGTGTTGTATCTGCTATTTCTAGTGCGGTTGCAAATAATAACGGCTATAAATTGGATGATATTTTTGATGCAATATCTCCGACGGTAAATGATGAATTTTCAAAAGCACGCACTCCTCCTCTACCTAAAGATCCATTGGTTTTAGACTTGGATGGTGATGGAATTGAGGTAGTCGGGATTGGCAGTTCGCCAGTTCTTTTTGATCATAACGGGGATAATATTAAAACTGGAACTGGCTGGATTAAAGAAGATGACGGGTTTTTGGTGCTAGATAGAAATGGTAATGGTTTTATCGATAGTGGCGCCGAGTTGTTCGGTGTTGATACCGTCATGTCTAACGGCCAGAAAGCCACCAACGGCTTTGCCGCTCTCGCCGACCTCGACGGCAACCAGGACGGCGTCTTCAACAGCAGTGATGCTCAATTTGCCAACGTCCGTATTTGGCGTGATCTGAATCAGGATGGGATTAGTCAATCTGATGAGCTGATGAATCTGGATCAGGCAGGTATCGTTGCTATCAATCTGGGAAGTACGGTTACTAACACTACGTTGACTGGTGGTAATGTTCAAACCGCAACTGGGACTTATGTGAAATCCGACGGACAAAGCGGTAGTCTGGGAAACCTGGATTTTGTCCAAAACCCTTTTTACAGTGAATTCGACCCGCTGCCAGGGAATTCCGGAACGCCCGGTTTGCCGAATATGTCAGGCTCTGGAGCTGTTCGTGATTTGCGTGATGCCGCAAGTTTGTCGGTAAATCTTGCTGCTGCCATTCAGGGCTTGGATCACTACATGACCCGGGATCAATTGTTTGGTAAGTTGGATGGCATCATTGACCTGTGGGCTGGTACCTCGGCGATGAAGAGCGGACAAGAGTTGGGGGCTGAAAAAGGCTTTGAAATTTACTATCTGCCACCTGGAGTAACTCGATTTGAAATTAATCGATATGCGCATTGGTTAGATATAAAGTTGCCCGATAATTACCATTGGTCATCTGAGGGATTTAGCGCAAAGGACTGGGAGCGAATTGATTATATAAAGTCTCAGATGGATCGTTTGAGTAAGCAAATTGGTTTGTTGGAAGTCTTTAATGGTCTAACATTTCTCAATATTTCTGATATCGGTGTTTCTACTGGAGCGGGTCAGAGCCTAGGTGGAATTGAGGATCTGGCTCCTACTGGCGATATTGGCGTTGAGATTATCCAGTTTGCTCACCCAATCTGGGCTAATTTGACTCAACAACAATTGGATTCATTGGATCAGAGCTATGCGGCTCTTAAAGATTCAGTGTATGAAGGTTTGTTGCTGCAGACTCGGCTTAAACCGTTGCTTGATCAAATTACTCTTGATATTAATGAAAATGGAGTCAGCCTGAATTTTTCTGCACTGGACGCAGCCATCCATGCTGGAATTGCTGCTGATGCTGCTAATGGAATTGTGGACCTGTTGGAATTCAACCACGCAATCGGTAATAAATTACTGACCGCTGGCTGGAATGGTCCAGTGTTGATTGATGATGTGCTTCGACAGCATCCTGGAATTAACCTGAATTTGCCGGGGTATAGTGTAACGCTGGGCTCAGATTCTGGAATATATACAACAGGTACTTCTGCTCGAGATTTTATTTCTGGTAGCTCCCAAAACGACACCTTGAATGGCGGGGCTGAAGATGACGTTTTGTTGGGTAACGGAGGCAATGACTCTCTCTATGGAGGCCTTGGCAACGACGTACTGGATGGAGGTTTGGGCAACGACACCCTGAGCGGAGATGCGGGTAACGACACCTATATCTGGGGGCGAGGCTCGGGCCAGGACACGATTTCCAACTACGACGCTGCAGTGGGTCGGCAGGATGTGCTGCAAATCAAGGCGGGGACGTTACCGTCGGAAGTGACGGTAGTTCGTTCGGGGACCGACGTGATTCTGGGGATTGCCGGGACGACGGATACGGTGAAGCTGCAGAGTATTCTGAGCAATGACGGAGTTAATAGTTATGTTCTGAACCAAATTCGGTTTGAAGACGGTACGGTATGGAATATCGAGACGTTGAAGATAAAACTGTTAGAAGGGACAGAGGCGGCACAGGCGCTGTACGGTTACGCCAGTGATGATGTGATCAATGGGGGGGGAGGTAACGATTACCTATATGGTGAGGCTGGGAACGACACGCTGGATGGAGGGACGGGTAGCGATACTATCTATGGAGGCAATGGCGACGACATTGTTCGTGGCGGGGCGGGTAATGACTACCTGTATGGTGAGACGGGGAACGACATCCTGGATGGGGAATCGGGCAACGACTACATCTACGGCGGCCTGGGCAGTGACACCTACCGGTTCGGCAAAGGGGATGGTCAGGACACCATTTGCTCGATCAACGATAGTACGGCGGGGAAGGTCGACACCCTGGAGTTC
>NZ_JBXAST010000032.1:6092-38415 GCF_058809645.1 Azospira sp. MPR-E4
GTCAGGGTGGTGCGGATGCGCTCTATGGCAAGGCCGGCAACGACACGCTCGATGGAGGGGCGGGCAATGATTCCCTCTATGGTGATGCCGGTAACGACATCTATCTATTTGGACGCGGATCAGGAATCGACAGGATCAGTGATTGTGATTCGACTACTGGAAACACCGATTTGCTTGCTATTGGCGCCGACATTGCAGCAAATCAACTCTGGTTCCGGCGCGTTGGTGCTGATCTGGAAGTTAGCGTAATTGGTACCGCAGATAAAACTACCATCAGCAGTTGGTATTCAGGATCGAGCTACCACGTTGAGCAATTTAAGACGGCGGATGGCAAGCTGCTGCTGGACAGCCAGGTAGAGAACTTAGTCCAAGCCATGGCGGCTTTTGCTCCACCTGCAGCCGGCCAGACGACCCTGCCGCAGAACTATCAGGACGCCCTGGCTCCGGTCATTGCTGCCAACTGGCGATAACTAGCACCTTCCCTGGACTCCCCTGCCTGACGGCAGGGGAGCATTTTTCCATGACTGAACAAACACCGCCCCTGACATTGATTGCCGGCGAGGCAGAACCGGGATCAGATGCAGGAGCCAAGCCTGGCCCAGATACCGGCTTGATCGGCCTCATCATGCTGGCCCGCTTCCACAATATCGCCGCCGATCCGGATCAGTTGGCCCATGAATTCCAGGTGGACGGCCGGCCATTCGATGTTACCCAGATACTGCTTGCCGCCAAGCATCTGGGACTCAAGGCTAAACTCGTCCAGACCGACTATGTGCGCCTGGAGCGAACCCCCCTTCCTGCTCTTGCCGTGGACAAGGACGGGCGTTTCTTCATCCTGGCCCGGGTCGATGGAGACCAAGTCCTGATCCAGGATCCTCGCATTGAGCGACCGCAGGTGCTGCCTATCGCTGAATTCTCCGGGCGCTGGGCTGGGCAGCTCGTTCTCTTCACCTCCCGTGCCTCTCTAGCGGGGGATCTCGCCAAGTTTGATTTCACCTGGTTTATCCCCGCGGTGGTCAAATACCGCAAGCTGCTTGGCGAGATAATGCTGGTTTCCTTCGTCCTGCAGCTCTTCGCTTTGGTGACACCGCTTTTCTTTCAGGTGGTGATGGACAAAGTGCTTGTGCATCACGGTTTCACCACCCTGGATGTCATCGCCTTCGGGCTCCTGGTGGTCACCCTCTTTGAAGTCATGCTATCCGGCTTACGTACCTACGTCTTTTCCCATACCACGAGCCGGATCGATGTCGAGTTGGGGTCACGGCTTTTCCGACATTTGCTGACCCTACCCCTAGCCTATTTCCAGGCCCGCCGAGTCGGCGATACAGTGGCACGAGTACGGGAGTTGGAGAATATCCGCCAGTTCCTTACGGGAAATGCCATCACCCTGGTACTTGATCTTTTCTTCTCGGTCGTCTTTATTGCCGTCATGCTCTATTACAGTGGGTGGTTGACCTTGATCGTGGTGCTTTCTATCCCCTGTTACGTAATCCTCTCCGTCCTGATTACACCGCTGTTGCGTGCCCGCTTACATGAGAAATTCAATCGCGGTGCTGAGAACCAGGCTTTCCTGGTAGAAACTATTAACGGTATCGACACCCTCAAGGCTATGGCGGTAGAGCCCCAAATGACGCGACGTTGGGACAACCAGATGGCAGCCTATGTCGCCGCAGGTTTCCGCACCACTGCCTTGGGCACTCTCGCTCACGAAGGTGTTTCACTGATTGGAAAATTAGTTACCGTCGCCACCATGTGGCTTGGGGCTAGGTTGGTCATCAACGGTGACCTCAGTGTCGGTCAGCTCATCGCTTTCAACATGCTTGCCGGTCGGGTGGCAACCCCCGTCATGCGCCTGGCCCAACTGTGGACCGATTTCCAGCAGACCGGAATCTCCGTACAGCGCCTGGGCGATATTCTTAATGCCCGTACCGAAGTTGCCAATGCCAACCGCAGCACTTTACCTCCCATCGTTGGGCGCATCGAATTCGATCAAGTGGTTTTCCGCTACCGGCCAGATGGCCCAGAGGTACTACGAGGCATCAGCCTGGTGGTACAACCCGGGGAAGTCATCGGTATCGTTGGACGTTCCGGCTCCGGCAAAAGCACCCTCACCAAGCTGGCCCAGCGGCTCTATCTACCCGAAAGGGGTCGAGTATTGGTCGATGGTGTGGATCTGGCGATGGCCGATACTTCCAGCCTGCGGCGCCAGATCGGTGTTGTGCTGCAGGAAAACATGTTGTTTAACCGCAGCGTTCGGGAGAACATCGCTCTCGCCGATCCAGGCTTGCCGGTAGAAGCTGTCATCGGTGCCGCAAAGCTCGCGGGAGCCCACGATTTCATACTTGAACTGCCCGAAGGCTACGACACAGTAGTTGGCGAACATGGAGCGAGCCTCTCCGGAGGACAGCGCCAGCGTATCGCCATTGCCCGGGCCCTGATCACCAATCCGCGCATCCTCATCTTTGATGAGGCTACTAGCGCGTTGGACTACGAGTCAGAGCGCATCATCCAGAACAATATGAAAGCGATCTGCCAGGGGCGGACGGTATTGATCATCGCCCACCGACTGAGTGCTGTACGTGATGCCAACCGGATTATTGTTTTGGATCGGGGACAGATCGTTGAACAAGGCAGTCATAGTGAACTGTTGATGCATGAGGCCGGCCACTATTCCCGTTTGCATCGCCTGCAACAAGGATAAGGAACGTTGCCGATCATGAACGTGCACCTACAGGCTCTGCTGGATCTCCTAAAACGTTATGGCGCCGTTTTTCACCATGTCTGGCGAGAACGGGCCAATCTCGATCCTCGTCCCCGCTTGCCCCATGAAGCCCAGTTTCTTCCCGCCGCTCTAGAGCTGCAGGAAACACCGGTGTCGCCGCTTCCCAGGGCGACTATGTGGCTGCTCATGGTCTTTGCTGCCGTCGCCCTGCTCTGGGCAATATTTGGCCATATGGACGTGGTCGCTGTCGCTCACGGGAGAATCGTGCCCAATGATCGCACCAAGGTTATCCAGCCTATCGACACGGCTACCGTTAAGGCCATCAGAGTTAGCGATGGACAGACCGTGACGGCTGGCCAAGTGCTGGTTGAATTAGATGCTACCAGTGCAGCTGCGGATACTGCCCGTATTGCCAACGACCTTGTTACTGCTCGATTGCAAGTTGCAAGGGCTAAGGCGTTGTTGGCGGCGATTGCTTCTGGGAAATCTCCCGTCCTAGCTGGACTGCCTGAAATTGACCCCTCCCGCCTGGCACAGGAGCAGCGAGTTCTTGATGGGCAGTACGGCGAGTACTTGGCGAAGCTGGCACGCATTGATGCCGACGTCTCTAAGCGGGAGGCCGAATTGCGCTCTACCCAGGAAGTCGTTAGGAAGCTTGAGCAGACCGTACCGATTGCCCGCCAGCGTGCTCAGGACTTCAAGGATTTGGTGGAAAAAAACTTCATTTCCAAGCACGGTTATCTGGAAAAGGAACAAATTCGCATCGAGCAGGAGGCCGATTTGGCCACCCAGCGCAGCCGGATCAAGGAACTGGCTGCAGCCCTCCAGGAAGGGCGTAGCCAACGCTTAGCTTTGGTGGCGGAAACCAAGCGTCTGGCTCTGGACGGCCTGAATGAAGCCGAACAAAAAGTGATTGCCTACGGACAGGAGTTCATCAAAGCGGAATCGCGAGGGCGACTAATGACCCTTACTGCTCCTGTGGACGGAACCGTCCAGCAACTGGCAATACATACGGTGGGCGGCGTGGTCACGGAAGCCCAGCAACTCATGATGATTGTGCCCAAGGACAACCCGATTGAGGTGGAAGCCTATGTGGAAAACAAGGACATCGGTTTCGTCAATCCAGGGCAGGAGGCAGTCGTCAAGGTGGAGACCTTTCCTTTCACCAAGTACGGAACCATCGATGCCAAGGTGACTAGTGTCTCCAACGATGCAGTCAATGACGAAAAGCGGGGTCTCATCTTTCCAGCTCGGGTGAATCTTGCACGGGCGACCATTCCGGTGGAGAACAAGACAGTCAATCTCTCGCCAGGGATGGCTGTAACGGTGGAAGTGAAAACTGCAAAACGCCGGGTGATCGAGTATTTCCTTAGCCCATTGCTGCAGTATAAGGATGAGAGTTTGAGAGAACGCTAGGCAATTCTGCCCATAACCTCTGCTGCAATTTCAAAGCAGGACTACAGGATAAAGCAGCTCGTTCTCTTCCGATTGAGATTATTGCTGCGCACAATTTCAGCTGTTTCTGTTGCATAGAGCCAGTCGGCCAGTCATGCAAACCACGAACTGCTGCGCCACGTGCGCCGCCAGGCGGAGAAGAGCGACGTGCCCCTGATCTACTGCTGCCATTCGGCCCTGGAGATGCGGGAGAAGCTGGCCGAGTTCATCGGCCGCCAGCCGGCTGCGGTGTGGCAGTGAGCCGCTCGTCTCCTTGCAGCTGTCGCCTGCCCCGAGGCTTTCAGCCTCCCGGCGCCAGGCCCTCGTCGTAGATACGGTAGCCGTTGCGACCGGCCTGCTTGGCGGCGTACATGGCTAGGTCCGCATGTTTCATCAGGGTTTGGCTGTCGCTGCCGTGGGCGGGGAAGAGGGCGATGCCGACGCTGGCGGTGATGACGTCCACCCGGATGCGGGCCTGGCCCAGCTCATAGGGCGCCGCCAGGCTGGCGATGATGGTTTCGGCCGCCCGGATGACCCCTGCCGGCGATCCCACCTCGGCCAGCACCACGATGAATTCGTCGCCCCCCTGGCGCGCCACGGTGTCGCCCTGGCGCACGCAGCGGGTGAGGCGCCGGGCGGCGGCGCTGAGCAGTTCGTCGCCCACTTCGTGGCCATGCACGTCATTGACCTGCTTGAAATGGTCCAGATCGAGGAACAGTACGCCCACCTGCTGCTGATGGCGCCGGGCCCGCAGCAGGGCCTGTTCCAGCCGGTTCTGCAGCAGGCGCCGGTTGGGCAGGCCGGTGAGGGCGTCGAAATAGGCCAGCTGGCGGATCTTCTCCTGGTCCCGGCGGCGCTCGCTGATGTCCTCCACCTGGACGTCGAAGCACTGGGCCACGCCCTGGGTGCTGCGCAGCACGGCGGCCGTCAGCTCCACCCACACCGGGCTGCCGTCGCTGCGCAGGTAGCGCTTCTCCGCCTGCCACACCGGCATTTCGCCCTGGCGCAGGCGGCGCCACATGGCCAGGTCGGCGGCCAGGTCCTCGTCCGGGGTCAGGTCTTCGAAACTGAGGCGCTCCAGGGCTTCCCGGGAGTAGCCGAGAATCTGGCAGAGGGCCTGGTTCACCTTGCCCAGGCGGCCGTCCAGATTGACGATGGCCATGCCCACCGGGGCGAATTCCATGAAATCCCGAAAGCGCTTTTCGCTTTCGAGAAGGGCGATTTCCCTTCCCTTGCGTTCGGTGATGTCGGCGCACAGGCCCACCACCTGCACCAGCCGCCGGTTGCCGTCGCACACCGGCGACAGGGTCAGGGCGGCGGGGAAGACCTGGCCGTCCCGGCGCTGCAGCCACAGTTCGCCGCGCCAGTGGCCGCCATCGGCCAGTTCCTCCATGAATTCCGGCGTCGGCCGTCCCGGCTGGGGCAGCAGCAGGCAGTGGTGGTCCTGGCCGACGATGTCGGCCTCGCCGTAGCCGGTGATGGCGCAGAAGGCGCCATTGACCGTTTCGAAGCGTCCCTCCCGGTCGAGGATGAAAATGCCTTCGCTGGTGTTCTCGAAAATCTGGGAAAACTGGGCGCCGCGGCGCACCAGGGCGTGATGGGCGAAGGCCTGGGCGGTGACCGCCCGCAGTTCCTCCCCGTCCCAGGGCTTGTTGAGGAACTTGTAGATGTTGCCCTGGTTGATGGCGGCGATGACGGCACCGATGTCCGCATAGCCGGAAAGGACCATGCGCACGGCGTCGGGGCGCAGGGCCCGGGCCTGGGCCAGGAATTCGACGCCGCTCATGCCGGGCATGCGGTAGTCGGAGAGGATGACCTGGACGTCGCGGTCGGCCAGTACCGCCAGGGCCTCCTCGCCGCTGGTGGCGGTCAGCACCTCATAGGGGGCGCTGCGGAATTCCCGCTTGAGGGCGTTGAGCAGGGCCGGTTCGTCGTCCACCAGCAGCAGGGTGCGGAATCCGGGGGGAGGGGCGAGGGTCATACCGACAGGGCTCCGAAGGGATGCCAATGGATTGTACGTCGCCAGCCTCCCGGCGGCCCATGCTGGCGTGGCTTCCCCCATGGGCTGCGGGTCCTGGGCCGGCACACGGCAGCAGATTAAATAGTATCGTCACGGCAGCGCCATAACCTTGACCCACGTTCGTTCACCATGACCCAACCCATGTCCGCCCCACCCGCAACAAGCCAGCCTGCCGAGGGCGCGGCTCCTCCTGCCATCACCCTGGGCCAGGCCTTCCGCTATTGGCTGAAGCTGGGCTGCATCAGCTTCGGCGGGCCGGCGGGGCAGATCGCCATCATGCACAGCGATCTGGTGGAGAAGATGCGCTGGATTTCCGAGCGGCGCTTTCTCCACGCCCTCAACTACTGCATGGTGTTGCCCGGCCCCGAGGCCCAGCAGTTGGCCACCTACATCGGCTGGATGATGCACCGCACCGTGGGCGGACTCATGGCCGGTGGGCTGTTCGTGCTGCCTTCCCTGTTGCTGCTGATCGGCCTGGCCTGGGTGTACATGGCCTTCGGCCAGGTGCCGGCGGTGGCCGGGGTGCTCTACGGCATCAAGCCGGCGGTGACGGCCATCGTCGCGCTGGCCGCCTGGCGCATCGGTTCCCGGGTGCTGCGTAACCGGGCTTTGGTGGCCATTGCCGCCGCCGCCTTCCTCGCCATCTTCGCCCTGGGGCTGCCGTTCCCCGCCATCGTCCTGGGGGCCGGTCTGCTAGGGGCTCTGGGCGGGCGTTGGCGGCCGGCCTGGTTCCAGGCCGGGGGCGGCCACGGAGTGGCGAAGCAGCATTTCGGACCGGCCCTCATCGACGACGACACACCGCCGCCGGCCCATGCCCGTTTCACCTGGGGCCGCTTTGCCCGGGTGCTGCTGCTGGGCCTGGGCCTGTGGGCCGGAGCCATGGCCGTGCTGGTGGGGCTGTTCGGCTGGGCCGGCGCCTTGAGCCAGATGGGCTGGTTCTTCACCAAGGCGGCCCTGCTCACCTTCGGCGGCGCCTATGCGGTGCTGCCCTATGTTTTCCAGGGGGCGGTGGAGCATTACCAGTGGCTGTCGCCGGCCCAGATGATCGACGCCCTGGCCCTGGGGGAAACCACGCCCGGGCCCCTGATCATGGTGGTGACCTTCGTCGGCTTCGTCGGCGGCTGGAACCAGGCCCTGTTCGGCCCCGACCATCTCTTCCTGGCCGGGGCGGCGGCGGCCCTGGCGGTGACCTTCTTCACCTTCCTGCCGTCTTTCGTCTTCATCCAGCTGGGCGGGCCCTTGGTGGAATCCACCCACGGCCAGTTGAAATTTACCGCCCCCCTCACCGGCATCACGGCGGCGGTGGTGGGGGTGATCCTCAACCTGGCGCTGTTCTTTGCCTGGCATGTGCTGTGGCCGGCGGGCTGGGGCGGGGCCTTCGAGTGGCCGGCCCTGGTGCTGGGCCTGGGGGCCGGGCTGGCCCTGTTCCGCTACCAGCTGGGGGTGATCCCGGTGATCCTGGGCTGCGGCGCCGCGGGCCTGCTGCTGGCCTGGATACCGCCGCTACTGTAGCGGGGTGCTGAAACGAAAACGCCACCTTTGCGGTGGCGTTTTTTGTCTGGGACCGGGGTGCTCTTCAGGCTTCGACCTGGCGGCGGGATGCGCTGGCCGCTTCCCGGGCGCGGCGGGCTTCGTCCAGCAGGTAGCGCTGGTAGTCGTCCAGGTCGCCGTCGTAGGGGGCCACGGTGCCGTCGGCTACCAGCCAGAATTCGTCGCACACCGAACGCAGCAGGGCCCGGTCGTGGCTGACCAGCATCACCGTGCCTTCGAACTCGTTCAGCGCCACGCTGAGGGCCTCCCGGGTGGAGAGGTCCAGGTGGTTGGTGGGTTCGTCCAGCAGCAAGAGGTTGGGGCGCTGCCAGACGATCATGCACAGCACCAGCCGAGCCTTTTCACCGCCGCTCATGGTACCCACCGGTTGCTTGACCATGTCGCCGCTGAAATTGAAGGTGCCGAGGAAGTTGCGCAGGTCCTGTTCCTTGCCCGCCACGTAGCCGCTGCGGCCGGCGGCGATGACTTCCTTGGCCAGGCGGATCATGTGCTCCAGGGGCGTGTCCTGGGGCCGCAGCACGTCCAGTTCCTGCTGGGCGAAGTAGCCGATGTTGAGGCCCTTGCCCTCGGTCAGGTCGCCGGCGATGGGCGCTAGGTCCCGGGCGATGGTCTTGACCAGGGTGGACTTGCCCTGGCCGTTGGCCCCCAGGATGCCGATGCGCTGGCCCGCATGCACCGAGCGGTTGATGCCGCGCACTATGACCGTGGGCGGCGTGCCGGGCGCCGCATCCTCCGCCGGCGGGTAGCCGATGTCGGCGCCGAGCAGGGAGAGCATGGGGTTGGGCAGGTTGAGGGGCTCTTTGAATTCGAAGGTGAATTCGGCGTCGGCCAGCACCGGGGCGATCTTCTCCATGCGCTCCAGGGCCTTGACCCGGCTCTGGGCCTGCTTGGCCTTGCTGGCCTTGGCCTTGAAGCGGTCGATAAACTTCTGCAGGTGGGCGATCTTTTCCTGCTGCTTGGCCAGGGTGGCCTGTTGCAGCAGCATCTGCTCGGCCCGCATGTCCTCGAAGGTGCTGTAGTTGCCGCCGTAGCGCACCAGCTTGGCGTTGTCGATGTGCAGGGTGACGTTGGTGATGGCGTCGAGGAATTCCCGGTCGTGGCTGATCATCACCAGGGTGCCGGTGTAGCGCTTGAGCCAGGCTTCGAGCCAGACCAGGGCGTCCAGATCCAGGTGGTTGGTGGGCTCGTCCAGCAGCAGCAGGTCGGAAGGACACATCAGGGCCCGGGCCAGCTGCAGGCGCATACGCCAGCCGCCGGAGAAGCTGTTCACCGGCTGGGACAGTTCATCGACGTGGAAGCCGAGGCCCAGGATCAGGGCCTGGGCCCGGGCCGGGGCATCGTGGGCGCCGGCGTCGTAGAGGGCGGTGTAGGCATGGGCCATGCGCATGCCGTCGTCGCTGGCCTCGGCGGCGGCCACCTCCTGCTGGGCGGCCAGCAGCACGGTGTCGCCCTCGATGACGAAGTCGGTGGCGCTCTGCTCGGTCTCCGGCATGTCCTGGGCCACCTGGGCCATGCGCCACTGGCTGGGGATGGAAACGTCGCCGCCGTCTTCGTGCAGGTTGCCGTTGAGCAGGGCGAAGAGGGAGGACTTGCCGGCGCCGTTGCGCCCCACCAGGCCGACCTTTTCGCCGGGGTTGATGGTGACGGAAGCGCGGTCCAGCACCACCTTGGTACCGCGGCGCAGGACGATGTTCTTGAGGGTAATCATGGGGAAAGCCAGCCAGAGGGTCGGCCATGATAGCCACTTGGGCCGCCCGCACCAAGGAAAATCGGGGCGGCGGGCTGTTCCCCGCGCCCGGCCTCACTGCATGAAGCGATAACTCTCGGCCCGGTGGCGTTGCCACTGGCCGTTGCCGGTCAGTTCCAACACCTGGCGGTGGTATTTGAGGATGGTGGTGCGGTGGCCGACGCTGATCAGGGTGGTGTCGGTGGTGGCCAGGGTGCGGTAGAGGCTTTCCTCGTTGGCGATGTCCAGGGCGCTGGTGGCCTCGTCCAGCATGGCGTAGCGGGGCTTGCTCAGGAGCACCCGGGCGAAGGCCAGGCGCTGCTGTTCGCCGACGGAGAGGACCTTGCCCCAGTCCCGCTCCACATGCAGGCCGCCGACTCGGCCGGCCAGGTCGGGCAGGTTCACCCGCTCCAGCAGGTGCAGCAGTTCGGCGTCGCTGATGTGCTGTTCCCGCTTGGGGTAGAGCAGCTGGCTGCGCAGGGTGCCGAGCAGCATGTAGGGCTGCTGGGGCAGGAACAGGATGTCCTCGCTGGGCGGGCAGGTGATGCTGCCGCTGCCCACCGACCACAGGCCGGCGATGGCCCGCAGCAGGGAGCTCTTGCCGCTGCCGCTTTCGCCGACGATGAGCAGCCCTTCCCCCGGGGTGATCTGGAGGGACAGGTCCCGCACCAGCACCCGTCCGTCGTCGGGCGTCTGCAGGGTGACCCGTTCCAGGGACAGGCGCGGCTCCTCCAGCAGTTCGATGTGGCCGGCGCTGCGGTGCTGCTCCGGCAGCTGGCCGGACATGATGCGGGCGAAGGCGTCCAGCCGGTCCACCCCGGCGGCGAAGCGGCTCAGGCCTTCGAAGTTCTCCACGATCACGGAAATGGCCCCGAGCACGGCGGCAAAGGCGCCGGCGGCCTGGATGGCGCGACCCACCTCCAGTTCCCCCGACAGCACCCGGGAGGAAATGATGGCGGCGGGCAGCACCATGGTGAGCAGGGTGTAGGCGTACTGGAAGAGGTTGAGGCTGAGCTGCTTGCGGATCAGCTTGTTGAAGTTGTTGAAGGCCTTGGCGAAGCGCTGCTTCACCTGGTGGGCTTCCTGGGCCTCGCCCCGGTAGAAAGCGATGGATTCGGCGTTCTCCCGCACCCGCACCAGGCTGAAGCGGAAATCCGCTTCCTTGCGCAGCTGATGGAAATTGAGGCCGATGAGGGGCTTGCCGAAGACGAAGATGGTGATGAGGGTGCCGGCCAGCGCATAGACCACCAGGAAATACACCAGGTCTCGGGAGATGGACCACAGCACGTGGCTGAAGGCCGCCAGCTGCAGCACGGCGCCGATGAAGATGAGGAGGAAGAAAAGGGAGCGCTGGGTGAAGGTGTTGATGTCTTCGGCGATGCGCTGGTCCGGGTTGTCGATGGCCGTCTCGGCGTTGAGCTCGTAGAAGTGCCGGTGGCTGAAATAGTTGTCGAGGAAGCGGTGGGTCAGCCAGCGCCGCCAGTGCAGGCCCAGCTTGTCGCGCACGTAGTAGTAGAAGCCGTAGATGGGCACGGCCACCGCCAGCAGGACCAGGCAGAGCTGGATGGCGTCCCAGAAGCGGGGCTCGTCCCGGGCCGCCAGGGCCGAGGTGAATTCCCCGGTCTGCTCGTTGAAGAGCACGGCGAAGCGGGTCTGGCCCAGGAGCAGCACCACCAGCAGCACCAGCAGTCCCCATGCCTTCCATTTCTCCTCGCTGCGCCAGTAGGGCGCGGCAATGCCGGTGAAGCGTTGCCACAGGTGTCGGTCGACGGTTTTCATGGTTGTTCTTGTCGTTGCTGGCGAAGCGCCCGGGGGCTGGCCCCGGGCAGGGGGGCGGCTCAGGGCGCCGGTTCGCTGTCGAGCAGGCGCTCACATTCGGCCATGAGGGTCTGGGCCATGTCGGAATGATAGTTCGGATCGAGGGACTCGAGCATTTCGTGGGCCGTGTACAGGCCCGCCTCCCGGGACAGGGAGGCGGCGATGTCCCGGGCCAGGCGGTCGCTGAGGCCGGCCAGATGGCGGCGCTCGGCCAGGGCCATGGTCTGCTTGGAGCGGGCCAGCCAGTCGGCGGCCAGGGTGGCGCCCTGGGCGTCGGTGAGCCACTGGCCGTGTTCGTAATAGAGGGACAGGCGTTCGGCCGCCAGGGCGAAGATGAGGGCGGCCCGCAGGCCGCGTTCCGAGGTGAAGGTCTGCGGGGTGTTCTCCCAGGCCATGGGCGGGGCTCCGTGTTGAGTGCAGGGCGGAACATAGCACTCCCGGGCCCGGCGGCCCAGCGCCCTGTGGAGAAGGCCGTCCCTATTGGCTTCCGGGGCGGCTGCCAGGCCCGGCGGACGGCCCTTGCGGCGGCCTCGTCCCGGGCGCGGGGAAGCCGAATATCCGACTACTGTACATTTATACAGTAGTCGGATATTCTTGCATCCAAGGACGGCATTTCGAACCGTACCGAACCTTGCAATCCATCCGACATCGAGGAGCCAGTCGCCATGAACCGCCTTCAGAAATGGTTTGAACACATCGCCGGCGTCACCCAGGAAGAACGGGAGCGCCGGGCTTTCGCCCAGGCCCTGTTCGGCAGCAAGCCGGTGGATACGCTGGCCCTGCAGACGCCCGCCTGCTGGCGGCGCAAGGCCCGCCACAGCGGCATCCGCCGCTAGGCCCGGGGGCCGCTCTTGGCCAGGAAGTACTGGCACTCCAGGCCCGAGGCGTCCTGCACTTCCAGGATCGGCGGGCGCCGGCTCTTGAAGTCCAGGGCCCGGCAGCCGTAGGGAAAGCTCACGTCGTGGGTGATGTAGTAGTGGGCGCAGCGGTTGCACAGGGGCGCCTGGGGGCGTGCCGGTCGGGAATCCATGAAACGGGTGTCTGGCTGGTGAAGGAGGAGGGCCGGTCCCAGAGGCCGGCGCGATCGGGAAAGTCCTGGGGAAAAGCGGGGCGGCCGGGCCGGTGCGGACCTGGGCCCCGGCTGTCACTGTTGATGCCGCAGCGGGCCTAGTCCGAACCTTCGCCCTTGCCCAGCAGGGCCTTCAGGTTGGCGAAGGGGGAATGGCTGGCGCCGCCGCCAAAGCCGTTGGTGGCCCGGTTGCCCTGGTCGAACTCGATCTGCTTCTGATGTTCGTTGTCGTGGCAGTAGAGGCACAGCAACTCCCAGTTGCTGCCGTCCACGGGATTATTGTCGTGGTTGTGGTCCCGGTGGTGTACCGTCAGCTCCCGCAGGTTGCTGTGGGTGAATTCCCGGCCGCAGCGGCCGCAGATCCACGGATAAATCTTCAGGGCCCGTTCCCGGTAGCCCTTTTCCCGTTCGTCCCGGGCCTGGCGGGCTGCCAGCACCACCTGGTCCAGGCGCTGGTGGTCGATGCTCTTCTTGCTCATGGACAGGCTCCGCCGTTTATTTGGTGAGGATCGCGTTGCGGCCGGAGAACTGGTCGGAAAGGCGCAGGATGGCGTCGCCAAAATCCCCCGTGGGCTTTTCGCTGCAATAGCGATTGACGTAGTTCTCGATGGTGCCGCTGGAAATGGCGGAAACCTGCTGGCTCTGCCGGGCGTAGTTGTGGCCGGTGAGGACGCCGCGCATCCAGGCCAGATAGAGGGCCCGCTGCTCCGCCTCGTCCCGGGAGCGGACCCAGGCCTGGCAGCTCATGTCGTCGAAACCGAGCACCTTCAGCGGCGCCGCTGCCGCCGGCGCCACCGGGGCGGCGAGACAGGCGAGGGACAGCAGGACGGGGGCTAGACGGGCGGGGTGTTTCCGGGGCGGCATGCCAGACTCCAGGTGAAGGTCGCAGCCGCCATTCTAGGGCTTTCCCCCCGGCGGCCACCATGCCCCGACCATAACCGTTGATGCGGCCCCTGGGCAAATCCCTGACGTGGCGGCCGCGACGCAGCGTGGCGCCGGTGGCCGACGCCTACGCCGTCACCGGCATCGACGCCCGCCAGGGCAGGGGCGCCCGGCGGCTAGAGGCGCTCGGCGATGAGGCTGGTGTAGCCGATGTGGCCGAAGAACTGATGGGCCTCCGCCCGGCGCCGGGCTTCGGCCTTGAGGGCCTCCGCCAGGGGGCGGCCGATGCGGCCTTCATCCGCCAGGGCGTCGGCGCCCCGGTCCACCACCGTGTAGAGATAGCTGGGGGCGCTGCTCTCGGTGTAGCCGTGGCTGTGGAAGGCATCCACCCGGAAGCCGGCCTGACGCGCCAGCAGGGGCGTGCGGCGGGCGATCCAGCTGTCGTCGATGAAATGCTCGCGGAAGGCGTGGGCGCAGATTTCCAGGGGGTCCAGGTCGCCGGTGCCGAAGGTGGTGGAGGCGTAATCGCCGTCGAACACCGCCAGGCGGCCGCCGGGGCGCAGCACCCGGTGGGCCTCCTGCAGCGCGTCCAGGGGCTGGGAGAGGTGGCACAGGGTGGTGTGGAAAATGACCACGTCGAAATGGCCGTCGGCAAAGGGCAGGCCGTGGGCGCCGCCTTCGCGGAAGGAAAGGTGGGGCAGGTGGGCGCCCAGTTCCCGGGCCTTGGCGAGGAAGATGGGGGAAGGGTCCAGGCCCACCACTTCCACCACCCCGGGCCAGGCGGCCAGACGGCGGGCGACGGCGCCGGTGCCGCAGCCCACTTCCAGGACCCGGGCGTTGGCAGGGAAGGGAATTTCCGCCAGATAGGTTTCCAGCATGCGTCTCTGCTGGGGCTCGGCGGCGCGGATTTCCAGCACCTCGGCGATGCGGGCGGTAACCTCGGCGGCAGCCTCGGTGATGGTGTTATAGATGTCGGGCATGGTCGGCTCACGGTGATCGTTGTGCCAGCCACTGTAGGGCCCGCCCGGCCCGGGGCGGAAATAGCCGTTTTTTCTTTTCTTATGCGCCGGGCCGGGCATGCCCACGAATGCAGCCATTCCGGTGCATCGAGAGGCATCTACCCAGTGGACTTCCAGCCTTGCCACTCAGTGACTCGAGGGCAGCCCGCGGGCTCTTAGCCGGGTCATCGGTTGCAGTGATGTACCCAATGAAAAATGGCCGGTTCTGCTTGCAGACTGGCCATTGCTTTACGGCGGCTTCCGATCCATAGCGGTAATTGCCTGCTAGAGATAGCCGACAACTTTTGCAATGGCGAGGAGTGCGATCACCGCAACAGCTACAAGAAACCCTAGAGGTGAAGCAAACCGAGGGACGACCACGGCCATGAACTCTCGATTTTCGGGACTCAAAGCATCCCCGAATATGTCCTGTTCTTGCTGTATCAATTCCTTCTGAGATTGAATCGAAACGTACCGCCACATGGTTACGAGCACCCAAACGGCGATCACCGCAATGGCGATCAGGAGCAACAAGTTCGTGTCGATGCTAGCCATGTGACGCCCAAGGTAGAGCTAACCGGCGCTGCGTGGCTTTATCGCGCAGCGTCCAGCGACCAAAAGGAGCGAGGTTGAGCGCCGGGCGAGAAGCTGGTGATTCAAAGCGCATAAGTCACCTTGTTCTCTTTGACGATGACCTTGCCTGTTGATTGCAATTGCTGAAGCAATGAAGCCAACTCTGTTTTGGACACACCTTTGGGGTAAAGCGAGGCAATAGTGCTTGTAAGCGTCTTGAGGGTGCGCGGCTTGGAATTGCCGCGCTGTTTCAGATTGGCGACAACAAAAGCCAGCTTGTCATCTTTGGTTTTGACGACGGCTGCTACCTTGGGTGGAGTTTTAGGTTTTGCTTGAGGCGTGACGGCAGGCGGAGCCTTCGATGGAGTAGCAGTTTTGACAGAACCCGTACCGTTCGGGCACTTGAACTGCCCTTTTTGATTGAGAACAACCTGAAATTTCTCTTTGAGTGACATGCTGCCGAGCAGTGCGTTGACTGACTTGCAGCATGCGACGCAGTTTTCGTCGTTGTTGCTCCCACCGTTGGAACTGGCGAACAAGTGCTCAACGCTTGCCTCAGCCTTCGGCAACGGTTGCTTGCAGAAGAAGCACAGCCCTCCTTGGACAAACATCAAGCGGTCAAGTGGTTTTGTAGGCATAAGCTTCTAACGTTGAAAATCACCGGACGCACGCAAGCGCAGCTTGCCGGAGGTCCGGTGGATTGTGATGTTAGGCCGCATCGGTACTCTTTGCCTGCCTCTGGATTTCCAGAGCTCTTTTTTGCCCTAGATCAGTAAGCGAGATTAAGTTGTCATCCCAGTCATTGATACGAGCAAGTCCTTTGGCTTGAAGTTGTTTCGTCCAATGGTGAAATTCCAGTTTGGTTCCTGGTGCTCGAGAATAGTCGATGCGGTCTAGATTGATCGGCTGCGTCGGGTCTTTTGCCATGAAGAAAAGCAAAGCAGTCTCGGGTTCCGAAAGACGTGAGTCAGTGAAAATTTTGGCAGCGCCTTGAATACTCGTTTTGGCTAAAAGCCAGGCCCAAGCCACTCCCCAAAACAAGAGCAGGCAGCCAGTAAGTATCATTCCTGCGAAAAGATATGGCATGAATTCGGACTGAATTTTTGGAACGTTGCTCGGAGAGAGAATCGGCCCAAAATACATGACTGCGGACGTTACAAAAACCGCTGCAACAAGCGCTTTCGATACCGTGAGATTTTTAAGAATATCAGCAAGCCAATCCATGAATTTCCTTTGAGCGACCTAACGTGAAGTAGGCGGCAAAACTGCCGTATAAGCCAGAAAACGCGGCAGCCTGGAGCGCTCCCCAATAGAGGCTTCCGCTAGATTGGCGGCAATATTTACGGGGATAGATGGCGGTCATGCGCGGCATGCGTGACTGGTTCAATGCGACGCTGATTTTGCCAGTCGGTCAGCCAAATGTCATGTCTTCGGTTTTTTGCGCACGGCTGCATCGGGACTATTCCCACCACATCCGTTCCTGGCGGAAAGCCGGTGCAACCCGAGCTTCGATAACCCCGGAGGAACAAGATGTCGGCCTGCTACGCCGGCAGGTGGCAATTTTGCGTCGCCCCTAGGCGGCAGCTTTGATGGGAAGGCTATGGGGCCCGTCACCGCTCAGATAGGGCCGCTGAAATGCAGAAGGGACGCCATTCCTGGCCCGGTGTGCCGGGAGAATGGCGTCCCTTCTTGTTTGTGGGGCAGTGGCCTGTCAGCCACTTCCGGTAGGGCGTGTCAGCCGCCCAGGTAGGCTTCTTCCACCTTGGGGTTGGCCAGCAGGTTGGCGCCGGAATCGGCCAGCACGATCTTGCCGGTCTCGATGACGTAGCCGTGCTTGGCGATCTTCAGGGCCTGGCGCACGTTCTGCTCCACCAGCAGGATGGTGAGGCCGCGGCGGTTGATCTCCACCAGGATGCGGAAGATTTCCTGCACCACGATGGGAGCCAGACCCATGGAGGGCTCATCCAGCAGCAGGAGCTTGGGCTTGGCCATGAGGGCCCGGCCGATGGCCAGCATCTGCTGCTCGCCGCCGGAGAGGTTGCCGGCGAACTGCTGGGAGCGTTCCTTGAGGCGGGGGAAGAGCTGGTACACCTCTTCCATGGAGGCGGGGATGCCCTCCTTGTCCTGCCGGGTGTAGGCACCCAGCTGCAGGTTTTCCTCCACCGTCAGGGTGGTGAGGATGGCCCGGCCTTCGGCCACCTGCACCAGGCCCCGTTCCACGATCTGGTGGGCGGGCAGGCGGGAGATGTCTTCGCCCTGAAATTCGATCTTGCCCCGGGTGGGCTTGATGAGGCCGGAGAGGGCCAGCAGGGTGGTGCTCTTGCCGGCGCCGTTGGCCCCCACCAGGGCGGTGATCTCGCCTTCGTTGAGGTGGAAGTCCAGGCCCTTGACGGCCTCGATGTGGCCGTAGGCCACGGCCAGGTCGTGTACGCGCAGAAGTACGCTCATTATTCGTCCTCCTTGCCCAGGTAGGCCTCGATCACGTCCGGGTTGTTGCGCACTTCGTCCGGCGTGCCTTCGGCGATGATGCGGCCGAAGTTGAGCACGGCGATGCGGTCGCACAGTCCCATGACGAAGCGCATGTCGTGCTCGATCATGAAGACGCCGTAGCCCCGGTTGCGGATGTTGTTGATCTCTTCCATGAGGATGGTCTTTTCCGACGGGTTCATGCCGGCCACCGGCTCGTCCAGCAGCAGCAGCTTGGGTTCCGTCGCCAGGGCCCGGGCGAATTCCAGCTTGCGCTGGTCGCCGTAGGAAAGGTTGTCGGCCAGCATGTCGGCCTTGTGGTCCAGACCCACCCAGGAGAGCAGCTCCAGGGCCCGTTCCCGGGCCTTCTTCTCGGCAGCGCGGCAGGCCGGGCTGTTGAGGAAGATGCCGAAACCGCCGTAATTGAGATGGTCGTGCATGCCCACCATGACGTTTTCCAGCAGATCCATTTCCTTGAAGATGCGGATGTTCTGGAAGGTGCGGGCGATGCCCTGGTGGGTGATGCGGTGGGGCTCCAGGCCGATCAGGGACTGGCCCTGGAAGTCGATCTGGCCGGCGCTGGGAGTGAGCAGGCCGGTGATGAGGTTGAACACCGTGGTCTTGCCGGCGCCGTTGGGGCCGATGAGGCCGTAGATGCTGCCGGCGGGCACTTCGAAGCTGACGTCCTGCAGCACGTGCAGGCCGCCGAAATGCTTGCCGACGTTACGGATGGAAAGCAGATTGGGTTGCTGGGGGGCGTTCATGCCTGACCTCCCTTGAGACGCTTGAAGAAGGCACGGATGCGGCGGGATTCCCACAGGCCCTTGGGCAGGAACAGCACCACCAGCACCAGCACGGCGCCGTTCACCAGGGAACGGAAGTCCTGCAGGGAGCGCAGCAGTTCCGGCAGCAGGGTCAGGATGGAGGAGCCGAGCATGGGGCCGATGAGGCTGGAGGTGCCGCCCAGCACCGCCATGGTGAGGATGTCCACGGCGTTCTCGAAGCCGTATTCCCGGGGGCTGATGAAGAAGGTGAAGTGGGCGTTGAGGGCTCCGGCCACGCCGGCGATGAAGGCGCCGAGGGAGAAGGCCAGCAGCTTGTAGCGGTCCACGTTGATGCCCATCAGGCGGGCGGCCACCTCGTCTTCCTTGATGGCCTCGAAGGCGCGGCCCACCTTGGAGCGGCGCAGCCGGGCCAGGCCATAGACGGTGACAGCCAGGATCAGGGCGATGTGCCAGCCTTCGGTGGCCAGGGGAATGCCGTTGAGGCCTTCGGGGCCGCCGGTGATCTCCAGGTTGAGTACGGTGATGCGCACCACCTCGCCGAAGGCCAGGGTGGCCATGGCCAGGTAGACGCCGGACAGCCGCAGCACCGGGGCGCCGATGATCAGGGCCACCAGGGTCGGGGCAATGCCGCCGGCTAGCAGCACGCTGCCGAAGGACCACTCCAGGTGCAGGGTGAGCAGGGCCGAGACGTAGGCGCCGACGCCCATGAAGGCGGCGTTGGCCAGGGACAGGAGGCCGCAGGAAAGGGTCAGCCAGATGGAGAGGGCCAACAGGGCGTGGACGCCCACCGAGAACACCAGGGTGCTGTAGGTGGACCAGAAGTCGTTAAACCATTCCATCACGCTTTCCTTTCCAGCTTGCGCCCGAACAGCCCGGAAGGCCGCACCAGCAGGATCAGGAAGAGCAGGCCGAAGGCCACCGCGTCGCCCATCTGGCTCGACAGGTAGGCCTTGCTGATGACCTCAGCGAAGCCCAGGAAGAGGCCGCCGATGAGGGCGCCGCGGATGTCGCCCATGCCGCCGAGGATGATCACGGCGATGCCCTTGTGCAGCATGGGCTGGCCCATGAAGGGGGTGATGGCGTTGAAGTTGAGGCCGATCAGCACCCCGGCGATGCCGCCCAGGGCGGCGGCGACGAAGGAGGTGATGTGGAACAGGCCTTCCACGTTGATGCCCAGCAGGTAGGCGGCCTTGGGGGATTCGGCGATGGCCCGCAGGGCGCGGCCCAGCTGGGTGCGCTTCAAGATGGTGAACAGCACGGCCATGAGCAGGAAGGCGATGGCGACGATGGCGATTTCCAGGGCCCGCACATGGACGTCGCCGACCATGAATTCGCCAGCCGGCATGACGTCCTCGGGGAAGCGAAGCACCTCGGCGCCGAACAGGCCCTGGGCAGCGCTGGTGAGCATGATGCCGACACCGATGGTGGCGATCATGGGAATCAGGTGGGGGGCGTTGCGGGCGCGCAGGGGTTTCAGCACCAGCACGTCCACCAGCAGGCCGATGGTGCCGCTGACCACCATGGCGCCGAGCATGGCCACCCAGAGGGGGGCGTTGAGGTGGCTGACCATGGCCAGGGCGGCGTAGCTGCCGACCATGAACACCGCTCCGTGGGAGAGGTTGATCACCGCCAGCACGCCGAACACCAGGGTGAAACCCAGGGCGAACAGCGCGTAGACGCTGCCGAGCGTCAGGGCGTTGAGGAGTTGTTGTTCAAGCATGGGGAAATTCCAGTTGCAAATGCAATGCGGGGCAGACTTTCATCGGCCCCGCATTGGTGGGTAAGACAGGCTTACGCGGACAGTCGCTTACTTGCCGTCGAAGGCGGTGAACTTGCCACCCTTGACCACGTAGATGAAGGGCTTCTGATCCGCATCCCAGCCGCCCGGCTTGCCGGACTTGGTGACGGCGGGACGGAACTTGAAGGGGCCGGTGGCGCCGTTGATGGTGGCCTTGGGCAGGGCGTTCTTCAGGGCTTCCCGGTCGGCGGCGATGTCGCCGGAGAGCTTCACTTCCTGCAGGGCGGCGGCAGCCACGTGCAGGGCGTCGAAGGCCTGGGCGGCGAACTGGTTGGGCTCGGCGTTGTACTTCTTCACGTAGGCGGCGACGAAGGCCTTGTTGGCGGGCGCCGGGTTGGTGTTGGACCAGGGGCTGCCGACGAAGGTGCCTTCACCGGCCAGCTTGGAGATCTCGAACAGCTTGGGGGAATTGAAGCCGTTGCCGCCGATGAAGGGCACCTTGATGCCCAGGCCCCGGGCCTGCAGCATGATGTTGGCGGCTTCTTCGGCCAGACAGGAACAGATCACCGCATCCGGGTTGGAGGCCTTGATCTTGGTCAGCTGGGCCTTGAAGTCCACGTCGCCCTTGACGTAGGTCTCGGTGGTGGTGACGGGCAGCTTCTGGTCTTCCAGCACCTTCTTGAAGACGTCGTAGCCGCTCTTGGTGAAGGCGTCGTCGTTACCGTAGATGACGGCGACCTGCTTCAGCTTGTAGTGCTTGGTGGCGGTGGCCACGGTCACCGGCAGCACGTCCGATTCCATGACGGAGTTGCGGAAGACGTAGGGGCCGATGTCGGTGATGCCGTTGGCGGTGACGGAGGTGCCGAAGACCACGGTCTTGGCGCCGTTGGCCACGGGGCCGGCGGCGAACATGGAGTTGGACAGGGTGGGGCCGAAGACCATCAGCACCTTGTCCTGGAAAATCAGTTTCTTGAAGACGTTGATGCCTTCTTCCTTCTTGCCCTGCTCGTCCTCGACGACCAGCTGGATCTTGTTGCCGTTCACACCGCCCTTGGCGTTGATTTCATCGGCAGCCAGCTGGAAGCCGTTGCGGATGGCGACGCCGTACTGGGCGGCACCGCCGGTGAGGGCGGCGGCCACGCCGATCTTGATGTCGGCGGCCTGGGCCAGGCCGGCGGCGGCGAGGGCGCCAACCAGAACGAGGGATTTGGGCAGGAAGCGCATAGTTTCTCCAGTGAATTCTGTTTTTGATTCGTACCAATGCGTCGGGCCGGGCCGGCGGGCCCGGGCGGAACGCCTGTCGATATCGGCGCCGGTGCGGCAATGCCCGCCTTTTGGGCGCGGCGCTTGCCTGGCCGGCACAGGTTTCTCGTAACCTGCGCCCAGGCCCGGGCTGGGAAGCTTGTGGTTCCAGCCTGTCCTGGTTTGACCGGGTTCCCCGTTGGGCGGGCGGCGGCGGGACGAATCCCGGGCAGTCCATGCGAAATGGGGAGGAAACCGTTAATTATACCGGCTCCGGGCCCTCCGGCGTCAGTACGTGGAAACCCGCAGGGGCGAACGGTGCCGGAATCCGCAAGTGCCCGGCTCATGGCCGAGTGCTTCGGACTGGCGCCGCATGGCGGCTGGCGGCCTATAATCGGGCGCTGCATACCGCTTCCGGCCCCGCCCAAGTGCTGGTTGGCCGGCCCGGCATGCATTCGGCCTTTCGCTCAAACTGATGGAGAAATCATGCAACTGTGGCAAAAACTCATGCTGACCGCCGTGGCGGCCCTGGCTGCCGCCGGCGTCCAGGCGGGCGCCCCGGAAAAGACCCCTTCCGGCCTGGTCTATGAATCCCTCAAGGACGGCAGCGGCGAAAAGGCTGCCCCCGAACTGACGGTGCAGGTGCACTACCGGGGCACCCTGGCCAACGGCAGCGAGTTCGACAGCTCCTACAAGCGGGGCCAGCCCGCCATCTTCCCCCTCAACCGGGTCATTCCCTGCTGGACCGAGGGCGTCTCCAAGATGCGCGAAGGCGGCAAGGCCCGCCTCACCTGCCCGCCGGAAATCGCCTACGGCTCCCGCGGCGCCGGCAGTGCCGTGCCGCCCAACGCCACCCTGACCTTCGAGGTGGAACTGCTCAAGGTGATCCGCTAATCCTTGGCGGATGCGGGACCCGGGCGCCACACAGCGCGCCCAGGCCCGGGGCGTCCGCCCCGCGCGGACTTTCCCTGTTTTTCCCTTTTCCCTACTCGCTGACCCGGCCCCGCTGCAGCTTCACCAGGCCCCGCTTGACCTTGCTGTCCACCCGCTTGCGCTGGGAGCTGCGGCTGGGTTTGGTGGGACGGCGCTGGGCGGGGACGAAGGCCGCGGCGGCGATCATTTCCCGCAGCCGCACCAGGGCGTCTTCCCGGTTGCGTTCCAGGCTGCGGTGCTTCTGGGCCTTGATGACGATGACGCCGTCGCTGCTGAGGCGCTGGTCGCGCCGGGCCAGCAGCCTGGCCTTGATCTCTTCCGGCAGGGACGAGGCGCCCACGTCGAAGCGCAGGTGCACCGCGTTGGAGACCTTGTTCACATTCTGGCCGCCGGCGCCCTGGGCGCGGATGGCGACGATTTCCACTTCGCTTTCGTTGAGGGTGATGCTCACGGCTGAATCCTTGGGGCGGGGGCAGGTCGGCATTTTCCCCCATTCTGCGCCAATCCGCCGCCAGCCCGTTGCCGGGCCGCCATGAAAAAAGGGCCACCCCGGGGTGGCCCTTTTGTTTGGCGCCTGGCGCCGGTCCTCGGCCTTACTGCAGGTAGGCGGGGCGGGCGTAGCCCTGGAAGTGCTTGTCCAGCACGGCCTTGTATTCGGGGGACTTGAAGGCGGCGACGATGTCCTGGGTCCAGGGCTTGTGCTGGTCTTCCGCCTTCACCGCCACCACGTTGAGATAGTGGTCCGGCGTCTTTTCCAGGGCGATGGCTTCGCTCAGCTTGAGACCGGAGGCGATGGCGAAGTTGCCGTTGATGACGACGAAGGCGGCATCGTCCAGGGTGCGGGGCAGCTGGGCGGCCTCGATGGGGGTCAGCTGCAGCTTGTGGGGGTTCTCTGCCACGTCCTTCTCGGTGGCCTTGAGGGGATCGGTGCCCGGCTTCACCTTGAGCAGGCCGTTCTGTTCCAGGAACACCAGGGCCCGGGCCAGGTTGGAAGGATCGTTGGGCAGGGTGATGCGGTCACCGTCCTTCAGTTCCTTGAGACTGGCGCGCTTCTTGGAATAGAGGCCGAGGGGGGCGATCGGGGCCTTGATCACGTCCACCAGGTTGAGGCCCTTGTCGGCGGCGAATTTCTTCAGGTAGATGACGTGCTGGAACAGGTTGGCGTCCAGGGAGCCCTGGGCCAGGGCCAGGTTGGGCTGCACGTAGTCGTTGAATTCCACCAGCTTCACGCTGTAGCCCTTCTTTTCCAGGATGGGCTTGATGCCCAGCTTCAGCTGGTCGAAATTGGGGCCGGCGGTGGCGCCGAGGGTCAGGTTTTTCTTCTCCTGGGCCAGGGCGCCCGGGGCGGCGGCGGCCAGGCCCAGGGAGAGGGCGGCGGCCAGCAGGGTGTGGATGATTTTCATGGCAATGGCTCCGGTGGGGATGGGGGATGGTTGGGGTTGTTTTCTACGTTGGCTCAGTGGCTGTCAGTGCCGGCCTGCAGCAGGCCCAGCAGGGCGGGGTCGGCCTGGCGCCCGGTGTAGTCGGCGACCCACTGCTTCTCCCGGGAAAAGAGGCGCAGGGCCTTGAGCCCAGGGTCGGGGCCGAGGGCGAACCAGTGTTCGGTGCCGGCGGGGACTTCCAGGTAATCGCCGGGGCCCGCTTCCAGCAGCACCTGGCTGCCATCCGCCCGGACCACGCCGAAGTAGCCGGTGCCGGCCAGGATGTAGCGCACCTCGTGGTCCGTATGGGTATGGACCTGGGCGAACTGCTGGCGCAGGCGGGGCAGCTCGGGCAGGTCGGCGTGGAAGGCCACCAGGTCCCGGCCGGCGCCGGCGGGGGCCTGCACGGCCTGGCCCAGGCTGGCGTCGAGGTGTTGCAGCAGCTGGGCCTGTTGCGCCGGGTCCAGTTCGGGCCGGGCCAGCAGGGCGGCGGTGTGCGGGTCCTGGGGCAGGGGCAGGTGGCGCAGGGTCAGGCCCAGGCTGCGGGCGAGGGCGTTGACGGTGGCCGGGTCGGCTTCGTACTTGCCATCGGGGGTGAACAGGCGTGCCATGCCGGGGCTCCAGTGGTTGCGGGCGGGGGCCGATCGCGGCGATCGGGCCCCACGCCGGAAGTGAGGATGGGAGCCACTTTAGGGAATCGCCGGCGCCGGCGGAAATACCGATTGGTGGGGTCGATATGCGGCGGCGGAATATGGGGCAGGGGACGCGCCCGGCCAGAGGGGCGGCGGATGGCGCCGGCCAAGAAAAAGGCCGCCCGGAGGCGGCCTGTGGCGGGGCGGTTAGGCCTGCTTGGGGCCGGCTGTCCGCTTATTGCCAGTAGTTGGGGCGGGCGTAGCCCTGGAAGTGCTTGTCCAGCACGGCCTTGAATTCGGCGGACTTGAAGGCAGCGACGATGTCCTGGGCCCAGGCCTTGTTCTGGTCTTCGGTCTTCACCGCCACCACGTTGAGGTAGTGATCCGGGGTCTTTTCCAGGGAGATGGCTTCGCTCAGCTTGAGGCCGGAGGCGATGGCGAAGTTGCCGGGCACCACCACCAGGCCGGCGTCGTCCAGGGTGCGGGGCAGCTGGGCAGCTTCGATGGGGGTCAGCTGCAGCTTGCGCGGGTTCTCCGCCACGTCCTTCTCGGTGGCCTTGAGGGCGTCGATGCCGGCCTTGACCTTGATCAGGCCGTTCTGCTCCAGGAAGTGCAGGGCCCGGGCCAGGTTGGAGGGATCGTTGGGCAGGGTGACGCGGTCGCCGTCCTTGACGTCCTTGAGGCTCTTGGCCTTCTTGGAGTAGAGGCCCATGGGGGCCACCGGCACCTTGACCACGTCGGTCAGGTTGAGGCCCTTGTCGGCGGAAAACTTCTTCAGGTAGATGACGTGCTGGAAGACGTTGGCGTCCAGGGAACCCTGGGCCAGGGCCAGGTTGGGCTGCACGTAGTCGTTGAATTCCACCAGCTTCACGCTGTAGCCCTTCTTTTCCAGGATGGGCTTGATGCCCAGCTTGACCTGGTCGAAGTTGGGGCCGGCGGTGGCGCCGATGGTCAGGTTCTTCTTCTCCTGCGCGAAGGCGGGAGCCGCCGCCAGGCCCAGGGCCAGACCGGCAACGAGGAGGGAACGGATCAGTTTCATGTGTTTGGACTCCGTAGTTGGGGGTGAATCAAAAGCGTTTGCCACAGAGGGCACACCCCCTGAAGGGGGTAAAGAGATCACAGAGGGGGTTCATTCTCCGTGGGGTAGGGCGAGGAACCTGGAAAGGGCCGGTGCCCTGGCAGCCAATAAGGACGGACTTCTCAGCCATGCCATGCTGAACAATGGCGTCCCTATTGCCTCCCAGACCTATCGCCTTTTGCCTTTTCTCTGTGCTCTCTGTGTCCTCTGTGGCTAAAAAGGTTTTCTACTCAGTTCAGCGCTTGTCCACACGCCGCGCCAGCCATTGGCCGAAGAACTGGATGCCCTGCACCAGCACCACCAGCAGGACGATGGTGATCAGCATCACGTCGGTCTGGAAGCGGTAGTAGCCGTAGCGGATGGCCAGGTCGCCGATGCCGCCGCCGCCCACCACGCCGGCCACGGCGGAGTAGGAGAGGAAGCTGACGGCGGTGATGGTGACCGCCAGGATCAGGCCGGAACGGGCTTCCACCAGCAGCACCTGGGTGACGATCTGCAGGGGCGAGGCGCCCATGGCCTCGGCCGCCTCGATGACGCCCCGGGGCACGTCGCGCAGGGTCTGCTCGATGATGCGGGCGAAGTAGAAGATGGCGGCCAGGGACAAGGGCACGCTGGCGGCCAGGGGGCCGATGGAGGTGCCGACGATGTGCCGGGTGAAGGGCGACACCGCCACCAGCAGGATGATGAAGGGGAAGGAGCGGAAGACGTTGATGAAGCCGTTGGCCACCAGGTTGAAGCGACGGTAACGGCCCAGCACCTGGCCGGGGGAGGTGAGGAAGACCAGGATGCCGAGGGCGCCGCCGACGATGACGGCGGCGGTGAGGCAGATCAGCATCATCAGGCCGGTCTCGCCGGCGGCCTTGCCGATTTCCGGCAGCAGTTCGATGAAGGTGTCGAGGATGGTGGGCACGGGGGCCAGGGTTTCATCAGCCATGGGCGGCCTCGCTCAGCAGGTGTTGGGGGGCGGGGTCGGCGGCGGCTTCCTCGGCGTCGCCTTCGGCATCGCCGTATTCGCGCAGCCATTGGGCCAGCTGGGAATCAGGCGGGATGCGGCCGTTGGCGATGGTCAGGCGCTCCACGATCTGCCCCGCTTCCATGACGGAAACCCGGTGGCAGAGGCGGCGGATGACGCCCATCTCGTGGCTCACCAGCAGGATGGTGACGCCCAGGCGGCGGTTCACGTCGGCCAGCACTTCCAGCAGGGACTGGGTGGTGCGGGGGTCCAGGGCCGAGGTGGGCTCGTCCGCCAGCAGCACGTGGGGCTCCGGGGCCAGGGCCCGGGCGATGGCGACGCGCTGCTTCTGGCCGCCCGAAAGCTGGGCCGGATAGACCCCGGCCTTCTCGGAAAGGCCGACGAATTCCAGGCAGGTTTTCACCCGCTCGTTGATGCGGGCCTCGTCGGCCCCGGCGATGCGCAGGGGGAAGGCCACGTTGTCGGCCACGGTGCGGTTATGCAGCAGGTTGAAGTGCTGGAAGATCATGCCGATGCGCTGGCGGGCGGTGCGCAGGTCGGCGGGGGAGAGGGTCATCAGGTCCTGGCCGTGCACCACCACCTGGCCGGCGTCGGGGCGCTCCAGCAGGTTAGCCAGGCGCAGCAGGGTGGACTTGCCGGCGCCGGAGAAACCGATGATGCCGTGGATTTCGCCCGGGGCCACGTCCAGGTCGGTGGGGTGCACGCCCACCTGCTGGCCGTCCGGGGTGCGGAAGCTTTTGCTGACTCCCCGCAGCGCCAGGGCGGGGGAATCGGTGTTTTGAGTTGTCATTATGGGAAAACGCTGTTCTGGATGGTTCGGGTCGTCGTCGGGCACCTTGGGTCAGTCAGGCTCGCCGAAAGTGCCGCGGGCGCCGGCTGGCGGGGGCTTGCGCCGGGCCGGGGGCCAGGCGGGAAGCGCGGCGCCAGGGAGGGGAAAACCGCAAAGGCGGAACTTTAGCCCTCGAACCGGGGGCTGACAAGCCGCTGAATGCTATGGATTTCCCGTAGCTGCCGTGTTTTTTCCCCTTTTCCGGTGCCGGGTTCCGGGGGGAAAGGCGCCATGCCCACCCCCGCCGGTCCCCACTTACCCCACCTGACGCAGCAGGTGTTTCTGGATCTTGCCGCTGGTGGTCTTGGGCAGGGCCTCGATGAAGTGGTAGCGCCGGGGCCGCTTGTAGTGGGCCAGCCGGTCCCCCTCCAGGAGGAAGTGGTCCAGGGCCTCCTGGGTCAGGGTGGCGCCGGGCTTGGCCACCACGTGGGCGGCCACCACCTGGCCCCAGGTGTCGTCCGGCTCGCCCACCACCGCCACTTCCAGCACGCCGGGGTGTTCCACCAGGGCGTCTTCCACCTCCCGGGGATAGACGTTCTCGGCGCCGGAATTGATCATGTGGTCGATGCGGTCGCGGATCCACAGATAGCCTTCCTTATCCAGGCTGCCCAGGTCGCCAGTGTGGTACCAGCCGAAGGCCAGGGCCCGGGCGTTGGCCTCCGGGCGGTTGAGGTAGCCGCCCATCATGCAGGGGCCCCGCACCAGGATTTCGCCCACCTCGTCCGGCGCCGCCAGGTCGGCGGGGTCCGAAGGACTGCCGTCGGCCTTGACCCGGGCCACCAGCAGATCGTGGTTGAGGGAGGGCAGGCCGGCGGAACCGGCGTGGGAAAGCTGTTCGTGGGGATAGAGCACGGACATGCAGGGCCCCATTTCCGTGGTGCCGTAGATCTGCACCAGGCCGGCGCCCACCTTCTTGTCCCATTCCCGGATCAGGTGGGGCGCCATGGAGGCGCCGCCGTATTCCACCAGGCGCAGGCTGGAAAGGTCCCGGCTGGCCACGTCCGGGTGATGCAGGAGCAGGGTGACCATGGTCGGGGCGGCGAAGAAATGGGTCACCTTCTCCACCTCGGTCAGGCGCCAGGCCTCGCCGGCGTCGAAGCGGCGCAGCAGCACCTGGGTGGCGCCCAGCTGCAGGCGGGGCAGGAAGCTGGTGTGCAACTCGGCGGTGTGGTTCAGGGGCGCCACCGCCAGGCCCACGTCCTCCCGGGAGAGGGTCATGGCCTGGTGCATCATGGCGTTGTGGGCCAGCTTGCTGCGGTGGGTGTGCAGCACGCCCTTGGGCCGGCCGGTGGTGCCGCTGGTGTACATGAGGATGCAGTTGTCGTTTTCCTCCACGATCACCGGCGGCAGGGTGGCGGGCTGGTGTCGCACCAGCTGGTCCAGCCTGGCGGTGGCGAAGGCGGGGGCTGCGTCAGAGTCGGCGTAGATCCAGTGGGCCGTGGGCACGCCATGCTCTCGCGCCTTTTCCACCACCTCGCTGCCTTCCTTCTCGAACAGCAGCACCTTGGCCTGGCCGTCCTCCAGGATGAAGGCCAGCTCCTGGGCCGCCAGGCGGTAGTTGATGGGATTGAAGACGGCCCCCACCCGGGCGGCGGCCAGCAGGGAAAAGACGAAGGCCGGGGTGTTGTAGAGGAAGGCGGCGACCACGTCGCCCTTCTGCACGCCCAGGGCGAGGAGGGCGTGGGCGTGGCGGTTCACCTCGGCGTTGAGCTGGGCGTAGGTCCACACCCGGCGCTGGGCCGGTGTGTCGTGATCGCCGCCCTCCCAGGCAATGAGGGCGGGCTTGTCGGGGAAGTAGCGGGCGGGCCAGGAAAGGGTGTCGCCCAGGGTCAGGCCGCGGCTCATGGGCGGACTCCGGCGGGGCGGTGGGACTTGGTGTGCATGGCGATGGGGCCCGGGAGGGGCGCGGCGGCATTGAACAGGCTGCCACTGTAGGGCCCGGCCCGCAGGGCTGTGAAATACCGCTTGTGTCTTTCTATATTCCGCCGCGGCCCGGGATCGGGTTATCCGGCACGTCCAGAGTCAGTCGCAGCATGTCGATGAAGGCGGCGGTGCGGGTGGGCAGCAGGCGGCGTCCCGGGGTGACGCACCAGACGGTGACGCAGGGCAGCTCCCATGCGGGCAGCAGGCGCTGCAGCTGGCCGCTTTCCACATAGGGGCGGGTGAAGCGGTGGGCCAGGCCGACGATGCCCATGCCGTGGGCCGCCAGGGTGCGCTGCATGCCCACCGAGTTGGCCGTCAGGGGGCCCGTGGGCAGGCCCTCCCAGCGCTCGTTGCCGCAGGAGAGGCGCCAGGGCTGGGCTTCGCCATTGCTGGTGATGAGGCGCAGGCAGATGTGCTGCATCAGCTCGGCCGGGGCCCGGGGGGCGCCGTGGCGCTCGACGTAGGCCGGGCTGGCGTAGAGGCCGGAATGGAACCGGGTCAGGGGCCGGGCCACCAGGCTGGTGTCGTCCGGCAGCTGGCTAGCGACCCGCACCGCCAGGTCGAAGCGTTCCGCCAGCAGGTCCACCCGGCGCGGCGACAGGTCCAGTTCCAGGCGCACCGCCGGGTAGTGGGCGGCGAAGTCGATGAGGGCCGGGGCCAGGTCCAGCTCGCCGAAGTCCGGCGGCATGGAGACCCGCAGCACGCCCTGGGGTGTGGCCTGGCGGTGCAGGGCCAGGGCGGCGGTGGCTTCGGTTTCCTCCAGCAGGCGGCGGGCGTGGTCCAGGATGCCTTCGCCGAATTCGGTGATGGCCAGGCGCCGGGTGCTGCGGGTCAGCAGCCGTTCCCCCAGGGTGCTCTCCAGGGCGGTGATGCGGCGGGAGAGGGTGGATTTGGGCAGGCCCACCCGCTCGGCGGCCTTGGAAAAACTGCCCGCTTCCATGATGCGGGCGAACAGCACCAGGTCGTTGGCGTCCAGCTTGAGGTCGGGGGTCATGGCGGGCTCCGGGCGTAAAGGGCCTGTCGTTGCATTGATGGAACAATGATATCCATTTGAAGGGCTTCCGGTGCGTTATTGCGGGTAATAAAGTGCACTCAACGGTTCGCCGGAGCAGCATCCGCCAGCCCGGCCCCGCACCCCAACCCCACGGAGAAGCCATCATGAAAATCCTGCAGATCAACGCCAGCGCCCGTTCCGCCGGTGCCAATTCCACCCGCGTCGCCGATTCCATCACCGCCCGCCTGCAGGCCGCCCATCCCGGCGCCCTGGTGGAAGTGCGGGACCTGGCCGCCAATCCCCATCCGGTGCTGGACGAGCCGGCCCTCTCTGCCCTGTTCACCCCCGCCGAGCAGCGCACCCCCGAGCAGGCCGCCCGGGTGGCCCTGGACGATGCCCTCATCGCCCAGGTGCAGTCCGCCGACGCCATCGTGCTGGGCGTGCCCATGTACAACTTCGGCGTGCCGGTGCAGCTGAAGGCCTGGATCGACGCCATCGCCCGTGCCGGCGTCACCTTCCGCTACACCGAGAACGGTCCCCAGGGCCTGATCACCGGCAAGAAGGTGTACGTGGCCCTGGCCCGGGGCGGCCTCTACCGCAACACCCCGGCCGATTCCCAGGTGCCCTACCTGAAGAGCGTGCTGGCCTTCCTCGGCATGACCGACGTGGAATTCATCTACGCCGAGGGCCTGGCCATGGGGCCGGATGCCGCCGCCAAGGGCTTCGCCGAAGCCCAGGCCCAGATCGACGCCATCGCCGCCTGAGCCTGACGCTGCCGGTCCGCTCCCCTGCCTGCGGGCAACGGGCCTGGGCCGGCGCTGTCCACCGTTTAACCTGGGAGGCCCGTCCTCCCCGCCGCCGTCCCGCCCGGGATGCGGCTTCATCAGGAGTCCATGCCATGACCACCCTCCACCGTACTGCGCCGCCGGCCGCACCGGCTGCCGCCAACGCTGCCAACGCTGCCAATGCCGCCTCCCGGGCCGTGGAACGCCTGGTGCGGGGCATGGCCACTTCCGACGGGGCCGGCGTGCGCCTGACCCGGGTGCTGACCCAGAACCTGCAGCGCCGCCTCGATCCCTTCCTTATGCTCGACGCCTTCCGCAACGAAAACGCGGAGGACTACATCGGCGGCTTTCCCGACCATCCCCACCGGGGCTTCGAGACCGTCACCTACATGATCGCCGGCCGCATGCGCCACCACGACAGCGTCGGCAACGAGGGCCTGCTGGGCCCCGGCGGCGCCCAGTGGATGACCGCCGGCAGCGGCCTCATCCACTCCGAACTGCCGGAGCAGGAGGAGGGCCTGATGGAAGGCTTCCAGCTGTGGCTCAACCTGCCGGCCAGGAACAAGATGGTGGCGCCCTACTACCGGGACATCCCGCCTGCCGCCATTCCCGAATACACCACCGCCGCGGGCGTGCGGGTGCGCATCATCGCCGGCGCCAGCCAGGGCGTGGCCGGGGCCGTGCAGCGCCCGGATACGGAGCCCCTCTACCTGGACATCCACCTGCCTGCCGGCAGCGCCCTGTTCCACGAGATTCCCGCCGGCCACAACGCCTTCACCTACACCTACCGGGGCAGCGTGGAGGTGGGCGGCAATGTGGTGCCCGACCGGCACATGGCCATTCTGGCCAACGACGGCGCCCCCGGCGTGCACCTGGCGGCGGCGGAGGATTCCCGCCTGCTGCTGGTGGCGGGCCGGCCCCTGGGCGAGCCCATCGCCCAGTACGGCCCCTTCGTCATGAACACGGCGGAGGAAATCCAGCAGGCCATGCGCGACTACAGCGCCGGCCATTTCGCCGCCGCCCCGGTGCGGACCCTGTAGCTTTTCTCCTTCTCCCCTGGCAACGCCGCCGGCCTTGCGCCGGCGGGGCAGGCAAAAGGCATCAAAGCAGCGCAAAATTAGGGGGTGCGGGGCCGCCCGGCCCCGGCGGAAGGGAGAACGACATGAAACGATGCGCCCTCTTGCTGCTGCCCCTGCTGCTGGCCGCCTGCGGCGGTCCCGGCAGCTATGCGGAACGGGAGGATTTCCAGTCCGACCCGCGCCATCGCCGGGATTTCCCCACGGCGGCGGCGCCCCTGTGCGATGCGGCCCGGCGGGTCCTGCTGGGGGACGGCTACGTGGTGCTGCCCGGGCGCGACGCCCTCACCTTCAGCGGCGCCAAGGAATTCCGGGTGGACGACAAGGGCCACGCCCAGCTGCGCCTGCACCTGGCCTGCAGCGAGGCGCGCAGCGGCGCCACCCTGTTCGTCACCGCCACGGAAGAGCATTTCGACGTCAAGACCACCCGCCAGAGCACCAGCGTCGGTGTGCCCCTGGTGGCCCCCATTTCCTTCAGCAGCAGCACCGAGGGCGACAACCAGGTCAAGACCCGGGGCGAGACCGTGGCCGCCCGGGATTTCTACGAGCGCTTCTACCGGGCGGTGCAGAGGGAACTGGGCGGCCGCCAGTAAGGACGGGCAGGGAAGGGGGAGGGGGCAGGAGCGCCGGTCCCATTCCCGGTGCGGGGCAGGGC
>NZ_JBXAST010000033.1:0-37407 GCF_058809645.1 Azospira sp. MPR-E4
ACCCTGCCCACCTGCAGCCCCCTGGCGACGCCGGCCCGGCGCCTCCTCGCCGCCCTGGCCCTCGGCCTGTGTTTTTGCACGGGCCCGGCCCTGGCCCAGCAGGCGGCAGGCTTCCAGCCACCCAGTCCGATCAGCTTCGGTCTCGCCCTGGAAATGGGCAACCTGGACCAGGCCCGGGAGTGGCTGGACGCGGGCCTGCCGCCGGACTACCAGGCGGACCGGGTCGGCACCGGCCTGATGATCGGCGCCTGGGAGGGCAATGTGGCCCTGATGGAGCTGTTCCACGCCCGGGGCGCCGACCTCAACGCGGTGAACGACAAGGGCGAGCAGGCCCTGCTGCTGGCGGCCTGGAAGGGCCACCTGAAGGCGGTGCAGTGGCTGCTGGAGCATGGCGCCCAGGTGAACCGGGAGGGTTACGCCTGGTCCGCCTTGCACTACGCCGTCTTCGCCGGCCACGCCGAGGTGGCCGAATATCTGCTGAAGCGGGGTGCCGACGTCAATGCCCAGGCCCCCAACGGCTCCTCGGTGCTGATGATGGCCGCCTACGAAGGCAAGGACGCCCTGGCCGTGCGTCTCATGGAATGGGGCGCCGACCCCAGGCTGCGCAACGAGAACGGCCAGACCGCCCTGGACTGGGCCATGAAATACGACCACCTGAAGGTGGCCCGGGTCATCACCAATCCGGAAGAATTCATCGATGCCGCCAACCGGCCCAAGGCCGACTGGGGCGTGGCCCGCAAGTCGGAAAAGGTGCCGGCGGAAATCCAGCGCCTCTTGGAAGTGCGGCGGGCCATGGAGGCCAAGGGCTACGACCTGTCCCGCATCGACCAGCGCATCTCCGCCGCCCGGGCCCGCTACGCCCGCCTGCCCCCCGGGGCCCGGGACCTGCCGCCGGCCATCGGCCTGGAAATCTCCGCCAGCCGCGCCAATCCCCAGGTCCAGAAGGCCCGCCTGGTGGGCAAATCGGCGGCCGCTGCCGCCGCGAAGAAGCCGGCAGCGGCACGGGGCAAGGCCGCCCCGGCGAAGAAGCGTTGATGCGCCGTCCCGCCATGGCAGCCCGCTAAGGGCCGTCCGGCGGGCGTCTGCGGAGAGGGACTGTTCCTGATTCTCTCCTGGCGGTGGCGTTTCCGCTGCCGGCGCTTGTCGCCGCGGCCAGTTCGGCTGTCGACTGCCGATGGCGCCTGGCTCCTGGGTGATTCGATAGCGCTCCGACCGCTTCACCCGTCCGTTGCCATGAAAGACAAAGGCCGCCCGTGGGCGGCCTTTGTCGTTGGGGCATAAGCCTGGAGCCAACCCGCTCCCGGTCTCAACTGCTGAACAGGGAGGTCACCGTGGCCGGATTGCTCAGGCCGCCGATCAGCCCCAGGCCGCTCAGGTTGTTGCTACTGCTGCCGAGCAGGCTGCTCAGCAGGGAGTCGGTGCTGCCGAGGGAGGCGGTCAGGCTGCCCAGGCCGCTGTACTGGCTGAGCCAGTTCTGCTGCTGGTTGAACATGGCGTTGAGCAGATTGCTCTGCAGGTTGGCCGTGCTGAGACCGGCGGTGGTCAGGCTGGGAGCGGCGGACTTGAGCAGGTTGTCCACCGCCAGGGCGCCGTCTTCGCTGACCTGGGCCAGGATGCGATCGGCCACCCCTTCGCCCTTGTCGGTGGAAAAGAGGCTGGCCACCGCGTCCGCATTGCTGCTCAGGGCCGAGCGCAGCTTTTCCGTATCGACGCTGAGGCTGCCGTTGGCGTTGCTGCTGATGCCGATGTCCGCAAGCTTCTGGATGTTGTCCGAGCCCGCGGCGGCTCCCGGCGTCAGGGCCTGGCTCAATGTGTTGCGCAGATAGGGGGCCGTCAGGTTGAAGCCGGCGTATTCCCGGGACAGGCTGTTGAGACCGCTCTGCACGGCGTTGTAGGCCTTGACGAAGTCGGTCACCGCCGCCGCCTGGTCCGCATTGCCGCCGACAGTGAGATTGGTGGTGCCGGTGGCGTTGAGCTTGAGGGTCAGGCCTTCCACCGAGGTGGTGGCCGTGTTGGTGCCGGAGGTGAAGGCGCTGCCGTTCACCGAGCCCTTGGCGTCCTGGGCCTGCTGGGTCAGCAAAAGGCCGTTGCCGCCCGGCGGGCTGCTGAAAAAGTCGGAAAGGGTGCTGTCGCCGCTGGCGCTGACGGTGAAGGCATTGCCCGCCCCGCTTTCGCCGGAAAGCTGCAACTGGTAGCCGGTGGGGCCGCTGACCACGCTCGCGGAAACGCCGATGTCGGCTCGGTTGATGGCGGCTGCCAGCCCCTTGACGGTGTTGTCGCCACCATCGATATCCACCGAGGCGTTGCGCCCGTTGGCGAACTGGAAATTGACCGTGGTGTCGGCGCCGCTGCCGATGGCGGTGTATTGGGTGGCCTGGGCGGCAGAGCTGAGCACCTGCTGCTGGGCCAGCTGATCCACCCGCACCGTATAGGCCCCCTGGGCCGTGCCTTCCGCGGCGCTACCCCGGGCCACGGTGGGGGCGGAGGAGGCGACGGAAAGGGAGGAGAAGGCGCCGGGCTTGGTCAGCTTCTCGGCTGCCGTCTGCAGATTGCTGACGGCGCTCAAGGTCTGGCCCAGGCTGGAGACCGTGGTCCAGCTGCTGCCGCTGCCGATGCCGGATACGGAAGAACTCCCCTGGCTGCGGTTGGCAGCTGCGACAGCGCCGAGGGAAGACAGACCGCCCAGACCGTATAGGCCATAGGGGTTGTAGTAGGCGTAGATGGAGGTGAGACCGCTGCTGTCCATGGCGTACTCCCGGTAAAAGGCAGGGGGACGCTTTCTTTATAGCACCGGCATGGGGCAATTTCCGTGAAATACGAGACATTTGCCGCCAAATGCCTACTTTTTCTCCGTGGCTTTGCGGGCGTTCTCGTACAGGGGCATGACCTGGGGCAGGTGGCGGCGGATGTCGCCGATGCGGTCCTTGCCGGCCGGATGGGTGGAGAACCAGGCCAGGTTGCCGCCGCCCCCGGAGGCCTGGCCCATCTTCTGCCACAGGCTGATGCCGGCCCGCGGGTCGTAGCCGGCCCGGGCCGCCAGGTCCAGGCCCACCAGGTCGGCCTCGCTCTCGTCGTCCCGGGAAAATTTCAGGCTCAGCATGTTGCCGCCGAACTGGAACAGGTCGGCGTACTGGCCCCGGCCAACGAACTGGCCGAGGAGGCTGGCGCCCAGCTGGGTCAGGCCGCTCTTGGCCGTCTGCTCCCGGGCGTGCTCGCGCAGGGCGTGGGCCATTTCGTGGCCCATGACCACAGCGATCTCGTCGTCCGTCAGCTTCAGGCCTTCCACCAGGCCGGTGAAAAAGGCGATCTTGCCGCCGGGCATGCAGAAGGCGTTGATGTCCCGGGAGCCGATCAGGTTCACTTCCCAGCGCCATTGTCCGGCCCGGGGGTTGAAGCGCTCGGCGAAGGGGATCAGGCGCCGGGCGATGGCCTGCAGGCGCCGCGCCTGGGGATGGTCCGCCGGCGCCAGGGCCCGCTGCCGGGCGGCCTGCTGCTTCAGCTGCTCGTATTCCTGGCCGGCTTGGCGCTCGATCTGCTCCGCCGGCACCAGCCGGCGCAGGGCCGAAGGCTTGCCCACGTCGATGCCTTCCTGGGCGGCCAGGGGTGCGGCGTTCAGGGCTGCGAGGAGGAGCAGGGCGAGGCAACGGTGGCGGCTGGGCATGGCGGCGACAGGGAGCAATGACGGCATGGAGTTGGGGGCGGCGGCGCCGGCTTCAAGCCCGGGGCGGCGATGGAGACGCATCAAATGTGGTCAATCGAGAAAGCCGGCGGCCCGCAGTTCCCGGGCCATGGCCTGGAGGCCGACGTGGGCGCCCAGGGGCAGGCTGACGCCGCGGTCGGTGCATACCTCCGCTTCGCCGGGATTGATGCGGATCAGGGGGGCGCCGCGCATTTCGCCGAACCAGCGCACCGTGGGGATGGCGGTGCCGGCCCCCAGCTCGATCACCACCGGACGCTGCACCGTGACCAGCCAGTTTTCCAGGCGCTGGCGCTGCACTTCGGTGCGGCCGGACTGCCAGTTCCAGTCGCCGAACATGAGCACGTTGGGCCGGGCCAGGGCGCCGCAGTCGGGGCAGCGGGGCAGGGGCGAGCGCAGGCGGCAGCGGGCCTCGTCCACCTCCGGCGTGAAATCCGCCGCCGGCCAGATGTGGCCCCGGCAGTCGTGGAAGCACTGCAGGTGGTGCAGGCTGCCGTGGCATTCGGCCACCTGCAGTTCGTCGAAGCCGGCCTTCTGGAACTGGCCGTCCACGTTGCTGGTAAAGACGAAGGCGCCCCGCTCCAGGCGCTCGGCCATGGCCCGCAGCAGGGCGAAGCCGGCGTGGGGCGTGGTGCGGCGGTAGAGGTTGAGGCGGTGGGCGTAGAAGCCCCAGGCCTGCTCCGGGTCCCGCACGAAGGCGTCGGGGCAGGCGATTTCCTCGAACATCAGGCGCTGCAGCCCCAGGGCCGGGTAGGCCCGCCAGAAGCCTTCCGGGCCGCGGAAGTCCGGCAGGCCCGAATCGATGCCCATGCCGGCGCCGGCCGTGATGAGCAGGCCGTCGGCTTCGAGCACGTACTGGGCGGCAGTGGTGATGGGGTCCTGCATGGGCGAACGTACGGGCGTGGCGGAGCGTCCAGTGTAATGCCGGCGGCGGCCGCCGCACAGGGGCCGCCGCCGGCCCGGTCCTGCTGCCGCCTCAGCCGGTGGCCAGCTTCATGCCGACCACGCCGGCGATGACCACCGCCATGGCGCCCATCTGGCCGCCGTTGAGCTGGTCGCCGAAGAAGAGGGCGCCGCAGATGGCGACGCCGACGGCACCGAGGCCGGTCCACACCGCGTAGGCGACGCCGGCGGGAATGCCCCGCATGGCCAGGGAGAGCAGGGCCATGTTCACCAGGGTCAGGCCGAGGGAGGCGGCCACGGGCCAGGGGCCGGGATGCTGCTGGATGTATTTGAGGCTCAGGGCCCAGAGGATTTCCGTGACCACCGCCACGGCGAGAATCAGCCAATAGCCGACCATAACTTGCTCCTGTGCAAGAAGATCGGGCTCAGGGAACGGGACGGGGCGTCTGGAAACCCGGGAGAAGGCGCCGCCGTCCGGGCGCCGTGGCGCCGGGAGGGGCGCGATTATGCCACGGCCGGCGCCGCTTCAGCGATGCAGCAGGTCCAGCAGGTGGAGGAACAGGTTGATGATGTCCAGGTACAGGCTGATGGCCAGGTCCAGGGCCTTTTCCCAGTCGTTGCGGGGGCTGCGGGTGAGGCGGTTGAAGTCGAACACCAGGTAGCCGACGAAGACGGCGCAGCCGAACAGGGCCAGCAGGCGTCGCCAGCCGTCGGAGATGGAAAACAGCAGGCGGTAGAGGCCCCCCAGAAGCACCAGGGTGAGGCCGGCGAAGAGGGTGCTGCCGAGAAAGGAAAAGTCGATGCCGGCATAGGCGCCCACCAGGAAGGCGGCGAAAGTGAGCATGGCGGTGAGGGCCAGGACCTTGCCCCCCAGGTTCTCGTCCACCGACACCAGGGCCAGGGCCAGCTCGATGCCCGTCAGCAGCGACCACAGGCAGAAGAGGGGCAGGCCGATGGCCAAGTTGTGCTGGCCGACGAAGAGCAGCAGGAGAAAGACTGCCACATCCACCCCCAGCAGCAGCCAGAACCAGGGGGCGACGGCCTGCCAGTCCAGCTCCAGGTCCAGCTCGCCGGATTCCAGCAGACTGCCGCCGACCCAGGCCGCCCGGGCGTAGTAGCGCTGGCGCAGCCAGAGGATGAAGAGGAAGGTGCTGGCCCAGGTCAGGGCCAGCTGGATGGTGAGAATGAGGAAGGTCTTGCCGTAGAGGGTATCGAGCATGGCGGGCGCGCTACGGAGAAAATCCAATTATGCCATTGGCGTTGCGCAATGGCTGCCCAGGCATTCGGCCAGGGGCTGGAGGAGGGCCCGGTCCCCTGGCTCCGCTATCATGGCGGCTTCCCATTTCTTGCCCCTGCCGCCATGAGCCAACTGGAAGAACTGCGAGCCGTCGTCCGCCAATTCGTCAGCGAGCGGGGCTGGGATCAACACCACAACCCGAAGAACCTGGCCATCGCCATGACCCTGGAGGCCGGCGAGGTGCTGGAGCATTTCCAGTGGCTGTCCGAGGCCGACAGCTTCAAGCTGACCCCGGAACAGCGGCGGGAAGTGGGGCACGAACTGTCGGACGTACTGATGGGCGTGATCCGGGTCGCCGACCTGCTGGAAATCGATCTGGCCGCGGCCTTCGCCGAGAAGATGGAACTCAACCGCCAGAAATACCCGCCGGAAAAGGTGCAGGGGCGGGCGGTGAAATACACGAAGCTTTAGGAGGGAGGCTCCGGCAGCCAGCAGGGACGGGCATGCCCGCCGTGCCATGGCCGGCAGCCGCATCCCTTCTGGTCCTCAGGGCATCAGCCCAGCCAGCCCTTCACCCACGGCAGCACCACGGGCAGCAGCAGGGCGGTGAGGGCGCCGTTGAGGCCCATGGCCAGGGCGGCGAAGGCGCCGCACTGTTCGCTCACCTGGAAGGCCCGGGCGGTGCCGATGCCGTGGGAGGCGATGCCGATGGCGAAGCCGCGCACGGCGTGATCCTTGATGTTGAGGGCGTCGAACAGGTAGCGGGCGCCCACGGCGCCGAGGATGCCGGTGGTGATGACCAGCACCGCGGTGAGGGACGGCAGGCCGCCGGTGCGTTCGGCGATGCCCATGGCAATGGGCGTGGTCACCGACTTGGGCGCCAGGGACAGCAGGGTGGCCAGGCTGGCGCCGAAGAGCTTGCCCACCGCCATGGCCGAGAGGGCGGCGGTGAGGCAGCCCGCCACCAGGGCGATGAGGATGGGCCAGAACATGGCCTTGACCCGCTTGATCTGGGCATAGAGGGGTATGGCCAGGGCCACGGTGGCCGGGCCGAGGAGGAAGTGCACGAACTGGGCGCCGTCGAAATAGGTCTGGTAGGGCGTGCCGGTGATGGCCAGCAGGGCCACCAGGAAAGCCACCGCCAGCAGCACCGGATTGGCCGCCGGGTGAAACTTTGCCTTGCGGTAGAGGGCAAAGGCGCCCTGGTAGGCCAGCAGGGTGACGGTGAGGCCGAGCAGGGGCGAGGCGGAGAGATAGACCCAGATCTGGGCCAGGGGCGCGCCGAGGGCGGTGGCGAGAGGTGCGCTCATGGCCGGGTCTCCCCGCCGGGGGCGGCGCGGCGGCTCAGGGCCTTGAGCAGCAGGCCGGTGAGGGCCAGGGTGACGGCGGTGCTCAGCAGCAGGGAGAGCAGGATGGGCAGCCACTCGTCCTGCAGGCGGTGCAGATGCAGCATGACCCCGGTGCCGGCGGGCACGAACAACAGGGAGAGGTGGGCGAGCAGGTTCTGGGAGGTGTGCTGCAGGTCGTGGCCGGGCCCCTGGCGCAGCACCAGGAAGGCGAACAGCAGCACCATGCCGATGACGGGGCCGGGCACGGCGAGGCCCAGGCCGTGGGCGATGACTTCGCCGGCCAGCTGGAACAGCAGGAGTTGGGTGAGGGCGGCAAGCATGGCGCCTCCGGGAAATGGGGAAAGGTCGCCAGTGTATTCCTGCCTGGAAATATCTTTAATGCCATAAAAGTTCTTGGATACGATACTTTTATGTGGGGAATGGTGCTCCGCCAGGCCCGGGCGCCGTTGCCGGGCCGGGGTAGAATGACCCTGTTGTGCCCGTCTCCGGCGGCCAACCGGCCCCCAGCAAGGATTGCGGGCACCTGGAGGCATCATGGATATCTGGATTCTGGTTTTTCTCGTATTGAGCAGCGGTCTGCTGTCCCTGGCTGAAATGGCCGTGGGCGCCAGCCGCAATTCCCACCTGGCCATGCTGGCCGAAGAAGGCTCCCTGGGGGCCGGCACGGTGCTGCGTTTCCGCCAGCACCCCAGCCGCCTGCTGGCCACCACCCAGCTGGGCATCACCGCCCTGGCCATGCTTTCCGGCGTCTTCGGCGAATCCCTGTGGGTGCCCCGGGCCGAGGAATGGCTGCGGCAGAGCCTGGGCCTGGGCGACAGCCTGGCCTACGGCCTGGCCCTGGGCGGCGTGGTGACGGTGATCACCTTCTTCACCCTGGTCTTCGGCGAAGTGGTGCCCAAGCGCCTGGCCCTGGCCAAGCCCGAGGCCACGGCGGTGGCCCTGGCCGGCACCGTGGTGTGGCTGCTGCGCCTGTCCCGGCCCCTGGTGTGGATCGTCTCCTGGGTCTCCGACCGCATCCTCGACCTCTTTCCCAGCAAGGGCTCGGCCGAGGCCTCGGCGGCGGACGAGATTCGCTTCCTCATCGAATCCGGGCGCAAGGAAGGGGTGCTGGACCAGACCGAGAGCGAAATCCTGGGCAACGTCTTCCGCCTCGACAACCGCCGGGTCGGCGCCATCATGACCCCGGCCACCGGCATCGCCTATCTGGACCTGACCCTGCCCCGGGAGGCCAACATGAAGGTGCTGCAGGAGCGGGCCGTGTCCCGCTTCCTGGTGTGCAAGGGCGGCCTGGGTACCCCCCTGGGCTTCGTCGAGGGTCGTGAATTGTTGCAGGCCTTGCTGCGGGACGGTAGCCTGGATTTCGGCAAGCTTTCTCCCAACGCTCCCTTCTACGTGCCCAACAGCCTGTCCCTGATCGGCCTGCTGGAATTCTTCAAGGCCAACCAGACCCAGATCGCCCTGGTGGTGAACGAATTCGGCGGCACCGAGGGCCTGGTGACCCTCTCCGACCTCATGGGTACCGTGGTGGGCGACGTCCTCTCCGGCGCCGTCGAGGCGCCCATGGCCCTGCAGCGCAGCGACGGCAGCTGGCTGCTGGACGGCCTGCTGCCCATCGACGAGCTGAAGGAACTGCTGGGCCTGGCCGAGCTGCCGGAAGAGGAACTGGGCAACTACCACACCGTCGGCGGCTTCGTGGTGTACCAGCTTGGGCGCATTCCCAAGAAGACCGAATCCTTCGAGTGGGCCGGCTGGCGCTTCGAGGTCATGGACATGGAAAAGAACCGGGTGGACGAAGTCCTGGCCAAGCGCCTGGAGCCTTGAAGCCGCACCGGCCAGGCGAACCCGGCGGCAGGCGCCGCCGGCGTTTGCAATTGCTTACACCTGCTTACCCATGCCCCATCGGCGGCCATTTATCCTGACGGCATCTTTCATTTTTCCCGGTGCCGCGCCATGACCTTCCGCCCCCGCCACCACCTCCTCTTCCTGCCCTGCTGGCTGGCCGCGGCCGCCGGCGCCTGGGCGGCCGATACGGACAGCCGCCGCGCCGCCGTGGAGCAGACCCTGGACCGCTCGCCCCTGTGCCAAGGCCTGGGCAGTTTCTACTGGGAAATCGGCGACCGCCGCGGCCCCCTGGCCCGGGGCAGCCGCGGCAGCCCGGGGGCACGTCAGATCGGCGCCGACACGGTGATGCCCATCGCCTCCGCCTCCAAGTGGGTGTTCGGCGCCTATGCGGCGGAGCGTTACGACGGCCGCCTGCCGCCCCAGGCGGTGCAGGCCCTGCAGATGCAGGCCGGCGACGACCGCCTGCAGCACCGCTCCTGCGTGCGCAGCAAGACCGTGGCCGAGTGCCTCGCCCAGGGCGACAACGGGGGGCGGGACCCGGCCCACGTGGGCCATTTCAGCTACGGCGGCGGCCACGCCCAGAAACTGGCAGTGGCCCTGGGCCTGGGCGAGCTGGAGCTGGCCGCCCTCAACCGGGACCTGCACCGGGTGCTGCCGGCGGCGGCCGGCATCGACTATCGCAGTCCCCAGCCCGCCGGCGGCATGGCCGCCTCCGCCAACGGCTACGCCGCCTTCCTGCGGGGGCTCATGGGCGGCAGCCTGCAACTGGGGCATCTGCTCGGCACCGAGGCGGTATGCACCCAGCCGGGCAGCTGCCCCGGAGCGGTGCGCAGCCCGGTGCCCCGGCCCTGGCATTACAGCCTGCACCACTGGGTGGAGGACGGCCCGGGAGACGACGGCGCCTTTTCCAGCGCCGGCGCCTTCGGCTTCTATCCCTGGATCAGCGCCGATCGGCAGCTCTACGGCATCCTGGCCCGGCAGGCCCTGGAACGGGCCGCCGGGGTGGCCAGCGCCCGCTGCGGCGCCGCCCTGCGCCGGGCCTGGGTCAGCGGCGAGGTGCAGGACGGCCCGGCCCCCCAGGCAGACGGGACGCCGCTCGCGGCCGGGCCTGCCGTGGAGGCGGTTCCAGGCAACGGTCGCAGCCGCCCATTGCTGGAGGCCTGGCGCCGGCGCCGCGGTGGCGAATGAGTCTCTGAAGAATGGCTCCCTGCCTGGATGGCAGGGCAGACTCTGGCGGTAAGGATGGCCGTGTCGCAGGAACAGCGGCAGCGCCGTCAGGCGTGGGGAAAGGACTGGCGTTCGCCCTGGCCGCGGGCAGCGGCGAATGCCGGCGAGCGAGGCGGGTGAGCCCCGGCTGATGGGGGTGGCCGCTGGTCAGAGCGGGCGGCCGAAGCCAGGTGCGGGAGAAAGCGGGCCGGCTCCCACCGGCCCGCGGGCCTTATTTCTTGAAGGTCTTGTGGCAGCTGCGGCAGGCGTCGTGCACCGCCTCGTAGGCCGGGCGCACCTTGGCTTCGTCCTTGCTGCGGGCCGCTTCCAGCAGCTTGCCGGTGGCGGCGAGGAAGCCCTGGCGTTCCGTCTCGAACTGGGCCGCCTCGCTCCACACCTTGTCCGTGGCCTTGGTCGGCGGGTAGTTGCTGTCGGCGGTGAAATGGCGCCACGGCCCTTCCTTGGCCGCCTCCAGCTTTTCCGCCGATTGCAGGAAGGCGTCGGCGTCGTAGCGCTTGTCCCGCAGCATCATGCCCATGGGCTCGAAGGCCTTGAGGATGGTGTTGAAGGCCGCCCGGCGCTGGGTCACGGGCTTGTCCGGATGGGGGTCGGCCGGCTCGCCGCAGGCGGTGAGCAGCAGGGGCAGGGCCAGGGAGAGAAGCAGGATTTTTTTGCGCATCGGTGTTCCGGGCGTTGGGCTGGGGTTGGGCAGGTGCCGCGGTGCGGCACGGGATGGGACGGCTCAGGGCGGCATTATGCCGGGGACGGGCGGGCCTGCCTGTAACAGAGTTGGTCCGGCCGCTTGGGGCGGCCGGACAGGGCTTGGGCCGCCTCAGGCCCGCAGCAGTTCCTCCAGCCAGGCCAGCATCTGGTCGATCTCCTCCCGGCTCACCGTCAGGGACGGCATGAAGCGCAGCAGGTGGGGCCGCGGCGCGTTGAGCAGCAAACCCTCGGGGCCCCGCTCCCGGGCCGCCTCGACGATGGCCGGGCCCCGCTCGTCGGCCAGCAGCAGGGCCCGCAGCAGGCCTTGGCCCCGTTCGCCCCGGAGACCGAGCCGGTCGGAGAGGCGCTGCAGCCCGGCGCCCAGGTGCTCGCCCCTGGCCGCCACCTCATCGAGGAAGCCGGGGGCCGTCAGCACCTCCAGCACGGCGGCGCCGACGGCGGTCATCAGCGGATTGCCGTTGTAGGTGCCGCCCTGGTCGCCGGCCTCGAAGCAGCAGACCGATTCCTTGGCCAGCAGGGCCGAGAGGGGCACGCCGCCGCCGATGCCCTTGCCCAGGGTCATGATGTCCGGCTCGATGCCGGCGTGCTGGTGGGCGAAGAGCTTGCCGGTGCGGCCCATGCCGGTCTGCACCTCGTCCACGATCAGCAGCAGGCCCCGGTCGTCGCAGATCTGCCGCAACAGTTGCAGGAACTCCACACTGGCCGGCACCACCCCGCCTTCGCCCTGGATCGGCTCCAGCATGATGGCCACGGTGCGCTCGCTGATGAGGGCCGCCACCGAATCCAGGTCGTTCAGCTGGGCCTTGGGAAAGCCCGGCACCTGGGGCGCGAACAGGGTGTCCCAGCCCGGCTTGCCGGAGGCCGACATGGTGGCCAGGGTGCGGCCGTGGAAGCCGCCGGCGAAGGTGATGATCTCGTGGGCGCCGCCCTTGTGCTTCTGCCCCCACTTGCGCGCCAGCTTGATGGCGCCCTCGTTGGCCTCGGCCCCGGTGCTGGCGAAGAAGACCCGGTCGAAACAGGAGTGGGCGGCCAGGCCGGCAGCCAGCTTCAGGCTGGGTTCGTTGTAGAAGGCCGGACTGGGGTTGATCAGCTTGCCGGCTTGGCTCGCCAGGGTCTCGACGATGGCCGGATGGCCGTGGCCCAGGCAGTTCACCGCCCAGCCCTGGACGAAGTCCAGATAGCGCTTGCCCTGCTGGTCCACCAGCCAGGAGCCGCGCCCTTCGGCGAAGACCAGCTGGGGGCGCTGGGTGATCCACATCAGGGCGTTGGCGGCAGGGTCGGCGGCGAAGGGTGTTTCCATTGCTTCTTTCTCCTTGTGGGATGGTGAAAAAACAAAAAGGCCACGGGGTTGCCGTGGCCTTTGGGTAGGGAAGTCGGAGGACTTCGGGGATGCTGCCTTACCTGGGGACGAGCGACGGCGACCGGGCGGAATGCCGGCGGCGTCGGGAGGCGGAACAGGTGCGGGTCAGGAGGTCCATGGCGCAACTTTGCCACAGCCGGTGCGGGCCCGGCGTGAATTTTTCGTAACAGTGTGTCATTGCGGCCCTAGGCGGCCAGGATGTGGCCCAGGGTGCGTACGCCGATGCCGACGCAGGCGCCCAGGGCTGCCGGCTTCCATACGGCGGCGACGCGGCGGCCGGCGGAGATGATCACCGCCACCCCGGGCACGTCGAAGGGATGGATCAGCCAGCCGGCGCTGGCGTTGAGCAGTTCGGCGCTGACCTGGCCGCTGCGCCGCATGTCGTCCATCACCCCCATCATGGCGGTGCCGCCGGCCAGGACCTTGGTCAGGCTGGGCAGGATCAGCACCGGGTCGATGGCCGCCAGGGCCAGCAGCGGGGTCAGCCACTGGGTCAGCAGGTCGATGGCGCCGAAGCGCTTCAGGGCGGTGACCGCCACCAGGGACAGCACCAGCATGGGAATGGCGCCCACGGCGATCTTGAAGGCCTCCGCCCCGGCCCGGTTGATGACGTCGAGCACGCCCTTGGCGTCTTCCGCCACCGGGTGGTGAAGGGTTTCGTCCAGCCGCGCCTCCTCCGCCGAGAGGCCGCGGCCGAAGAGGTAGTAGGTGGCCGCCGCGGCCACCAGGCCGCCGAGGAGGGAAAAGGCCAGGGTGGTACCGAAGTTGAGGCCCATGGTCATCATGGGAAAGGCGGCATTGGCCTGGGACATGGCGAAGACCATGGCCAGGGTGGCGGCGATGTGGCGGTTGGAGACGCCCCGCTGCTCCATCATGGAAAGGGTGGCCATGGGGGCGGCGAAGCTGACGAAGTTGATCTGCAGGGCGGCGAACACCCCCAGGCCGGTGAGGCCGAAGGGTTTCAGGGCCGGGGCCAGCCAGGCCACCACCTTGTCCACCACGCCCCGGGCCTCCAGCAGGCGCATCAGGGAGAGCATCACCACCATCACCGGCAGCAGCACGAAAAGGGACAGTTCGACGGCGGAGCGGCCGGCCTTGAGGATGATGTCGACGAGGATTTCCATGGGGATTTTTGGTCCCGGCTCGGCCGCGGGTGAACTTCGCCGCCGTCCGGGGTTCTATAGTTGTAGGTGCAGCCGCTAGCTTCTCGTCATTACCAACTGGAGGTCAAGCATGGACTTCCCTACCCCGACCATGAGCAATCTCTTCGCCCAGCTCGGCCTGCCGGCCGACGGGCTCTCCATCAACCGCTTCATCGAGCAGCACGGCCCCCTGCCGGAAAATGTGCTGCTGGCCGACGCGCCCTTCTGGACGCCCTCCCAGGCCGCCTTCCTGCGGGAGGAAATCCTGGAGGATGCGGACTGGGCCGAGGTGGTGGACGAACTCAACGCCCGCTTCCATGGTTGAGCCCGATCCCGTACCGTCGGCACCGCCCCTGCCGCAAAAGCCCCGGGCCGTGCTGATCGACCTGGCCGGAGTGCTGCACGTGGGCGACCGCCCCGTGCCCGGCGCTGCCGCCGCTCTGCAGCGCCTGCGCGCCAGCGGCCTGCCCCTGCGCTTTCTCACCAATACCACCCGGTCGCCGCGCCAGGCCCTGGTGCAGTTGCTGCACTCCATGGGCCTGGCCGTGGCGCCGGATGAAATCCAGACGGCGGTGCGGGCCACGGCCCAGCTGGTGCGCCAGCGGGGGCTGCATCCCCACTACCTGGTGCATCCGGCCATCGCCGAGGAGGTGGGTCCCAGCCACCCCGAGCCGGACGCGGTGGTGCTGGGGGATGCGGGAGAACATTTCACCTTCGACGCCCTCAACCGGGCCTTCCGCCTGCTGCAGGCCGGCTGCCCCCTGATCGCCATGGCCCGCAACCGCTATTTCCAGGAACCGGACGGCCTGACCCTGGACCTGGGGGCCTTCGTCGCCGCCCTGGAATACGGGGCCGGGGTGCGGGCCGAAGTGGTGGGCAAGCCGGCGGCGCCCTTCTTCCTCGGCGCCCTGGCCGAGCTGGGCGTGGTTCCCGGCGAGGCGGTGCTGATCGGCGACGACCTGCGGGACGACATCGGTGGCGCCCAGGCCGTGGGCATTCCGGGAGTGCTGGTGCGCACCGGCAAGTTCCGCCCGGCGGATGAAAGTGCCGGCGACATCCGGGCTGCCCGGGTGGTGGACGATTTTGCCGCGGCGGTGGCGCTGTTGCGGGGAGCGGGCTGAGGTGGGGCGGCTCTAGCCGCCGTTAAAGCGTCGGGCCACCAGGTCCTGGATGTGGGCGGCTTCCGTCGTGGCGCCCAGGGCCTGCAGATGCTCTGCCAGCAGGAGGTAGGGGGCCGGCTCCCGGTCGTCGATGGCCAGGGATTGGCACAGCAGGTCGATGCCTTCCTCCCGCCGGCCCGCCTGCCACTCGGCCTCGGCCAGCAGCTCCAGGGCACCCGCGTGATGGGGCGCCCGGGCCAGCAGGGCCTGGGCCTGCTGTCGGACTTCCGTCCAGGCGCCGGCTGCCGCGGCCCGGCGGGCGGTTGCCTCCTGTGCCGTCATCTCCCCGATCAGGTCGCGCTGCAAGGGCCAGAGCAGGCCGCGGCGCTCGAATTCGCGCCGGTGGTGGAGATCCTGCTGTTGTGCCGGGCGCAGGCTGTAGAAGCAACTGAGGGTCTCGCTGTCGGCCCAGGGCAGTTGTCGCAATTCGTTGAAGACCAGACGGTCTTCGCCCGAGCCATCGTCAAAGGCCGCCAGGGACCATAGCGGAAAAAAGAGATGGAAGGCCTCCCGGGAAATGAGCAGGTTGCTGGGGCTGACGAAGCCGCCGAAGCGCTCGGCGTTGATGCCCTTGCCCGGCCCGACGGAATCCCATTCATCGGGACAGATGGGCCAGCCGCTCTCCTCGTCCACCAGCCAGCGACGGGAAAAGGCCCAGGCCTTGCCGGCCACCGCCTGCAACAGAGTGGCCAGGTGGTTGGCGCCCCACCAGTCGTCGTCGTCCAGATAGGCCACATAGGGGCTGTTGGCGGTGTAGGAGAGGATGGTGCGCAGGGCGCCGCCGTAAAAGTTGGGGGACAGCCCGCCGTGGCGGCGGGAGGTGGAATAGCCGGGGTAGAACAGGCTCACGTCCACCCGGGGCGGGCAGCGGGCGGTGACCAGGACTTCCAGTTCGGCCGTGTCAAAGGGGGTGTCTACGCCGATGAGCAGTTGCAACCGCTCGGCCAGGTCCTGCTGCAGCACCGAGCGCACCGCCCGCAGCAGGCTGGGCCGGCCGGCGGTCTGCAGCACCACGGTGACGGCATAGGGTGTCTGGGCATCCCGCGGCGGGGAAAGACGGCGGAAGCAGGAGTCGGTGGCAGGGGCAGTAGCAAGGGTCATGGCAGCGGCAGGCAAGCAGAAGTGGCCGTCATGCTCCCACGAAAGGGTGGGACAGGCCAACTGGCCCGGCGGATGGCGGCAGGCCCAAAAAAACGCCCCGGGGATGCCGGGGCGTTTCCTCTTGCCGCAAGGACCGTTTGCAGGCCTTAGGCCATGGCTTCGTACAGCGGCAGGGTGAGGAACTCCGGATAGTCCGGGGTCAGGCTCATCTTGTCGAAGATCACGGCGGCCTGGTCGTAGGTGGCGGTGTCTTCGCCCTGGGCTGCAACGGTGGCCTTCACCTTGGCCAGTTCCTCGGCGATCATGGGGCGCACCATTTCCACGGTGACCTTGCGGCCGTCGTCCAGGATGCCCTTGGGAGAGACCACCCACTGCCACACCTGGGAGCGGGAGATTTCGGCGGTGGCCGCATCTTCCATCAGGTTGTGGATGGGCACGCAGCCGTTGCCGGCCAGCCAGGAACCCAGGTAGTGGATGCCGACGTTGATGTTGTTGCGCAGGCCGGCTTCGGTGATGGGCTGCTCGGGCTGGAAGTTGAGCCAGTCCTTGGGACCGAAGGAGCCTTCCACCTGCTTTTCCCACTGGTTGGGCTTGTCGCCCAGGACCTTGACGAACTCTTCGTGGGCGATGGAAACCAGACCGGGGTGGGCCACCCAGCCGCCGTCGAAGCCGTCGCGGGCGTCGCGGGCCTTGTCGTGGCGGATGCCGGCCAGGGCCTTCTCATTGGCCACCGGGTCGTTCTTGATGGGAATGAGGGCGCTCATGCCGCCCATGGCGGGGGCGCCGCGCTTGTGGCAGGCCTGCACCAGGGCCAGGGCGTAGGAGCGCATGAAGGGCACTTCCATGGTGATGACGCCGCGCTGGGCCAGGCAGAAGTCCTTGTTCTTCTTGAACTTCTTGATGCAGGAGAAGATGTAGTCCCAACGGCCGGCGTTGAGGCCGGCAGAGTGGTTGCGCAGTTCGTAGAGGATCTCTTCCATCTCGAAGGTGGCGAGGATGGTTTCCACCAGCACGGTGGCCTTGATGGTCCCTTGCGGCAGGCCGATGTGGTCCTGGGCCATGACGAAGATGTCGTTCCACAGGCGGGCTTCCAGATGGGATTCCATCTTCGGCAGGTAGTAGAAGGGGCCGGCGCCGCGGGCGATCTGTTCCTTGGCGTTGTGGAAGAAGACCAGGGCGAAGTCGAAGATGCCGCCGGCGACGCGCTGGCCGTCCACCAGGACGTGCTTTTCATCCAGGTGCCAGCCCCGGGGACGGATCTGCAGGGTGGCGATCTGGTCGTTGAGCTTGTATTCCTTGCCGGCTTCGTTCTTGAAGGAGAGCTGGCGGCGGATGGCCTGGTAGAGGTTGACCTGGCCCTGGATCTGGTTGTCCCAGTTGGGGGAGTTGGAATCCTCGAAGTCGGTCATGTAGGAATCAGCGCCGGAGTTGAAGGCGTTGATGATCATCTTGGCTTCGACCGGGCCGGTGATTTCGGTGCGGCGACGCTCCAGGGCGGCGGGCAAAGGGGCGACCTTCCAGTCACCTTCGCGAATGTGCTTGGTCTCGGGCAGGAAGTCGGGCATCTCGCCGGCATCGATCCGGGCCTGGCGCTCGACGCGGGCCTTCAGCAGTTCCTGGCGTCGGCCTTCGAAGGCGCGGTGCAGCTTGGCGACAAACTCCAGGGCCTCCAGGGTGAGGATGCTTTCGTACTGGGGCTGGATGGGAGCGGTGATTTGCATACCGGCGGGCAGGTTCAGGCTCATGGTCTCTCCTAGTTTGAATCGTTGAAAATGCGTAATCGGGAAAAGGGAAATTTCAGAAATAGGTTTTGACGAAGTAGATGATCGTCAGCACGGTGCCCACGGCCACCACCAGGCGGCGCAGCCACAGGGCCGGCAGGCGCCGGGCCAGGGCGGCGCCGGCGTAGCCGCCGGCCATGGCGGTCACCAGCATCAGCAGCGTGTGGGGCCAGCTGATGGCTCCGGCGATGATGAAGGTGAGGCCCGACACCGTGTAGTTGATTGCCGACAGCCAGTTCTTGATGGCGTTGAGCTCCTGCATGTCCTCCAGGCCCTGGATCGACAGGGCCGCGAGCATGAGGATGCCCTGGCCGGCACCGAAAAAGCCGCCGTAGATCGATACGGCGAGCTGAAAGAGGGTTCCGCCGACGCTCCTGCGTCCGGCATCGGGATCGGCCTGCAGGCCCAGGCGGGTCTTGCTCCAGGCCACCAGCTTCGCGACCTGGCCGGAAAAGGCGAAAAGGGCCGTGGCGGTGAGCAGCAGCCAGGGGATGAGCTTGGCGAAGGCGGCATTGGAGGTGGCCAGCAGCAGCAGGCCGCCGGCGAGGCCGCCGATCAGGGCCACCACCGTGAGCAGGATGACCCAGGACTTGTGCCGCAGCAGCTCCCGCCGGTAGGCCCAGGCGGAAGACAGGCTGGCGGGCCACAGGGCCACGGTATTGCTGGCGTTGGCGGTGACCGGGGGCACCCCGGCGGCGAGCAGGGCGGGGAAGGAGAAGAAGGTGCCGCCGCCGGCCATGGCGTTCATGCCGCCGGCGAGAAAGGCGCCGCCGCCCACCAGGGCAATGGTGAGGAGTTCCATCACTGGTTCTCCCGCACGAAGGCCACCACGTCGGAGAGACGATGGCCGCTGGCCGTGGGGCTGACGTTGAGCTGCTCCGGCGGCTGGCCGGTACGGTTGATCCAGAAGGTGGTGTAGCCGAACCAGGTGGCGGCGCAGGCATCCCAGCTGTTGGCCGAGACAAAGAGGATTTCCCGGGCCGGCAGGTCGAAGGCGTCGGGTCCCAGCTGGTACACCTCCGGGTCCGTCTTGAATTTTTGCACCATCTCGACGGACAGGATGTGGTCGAAGATGCCGCCCATGCCGCTGCTCTTGACGGCGATGTCGAGCATGGCCCGGGTGCCGTTGGAGAGGATGGCCAGGGGCAGGCCCAGGGTCTTCAGTTCCTTGAGGGCCGGCAGATTTTCCGGGAAGGCGGAGAGGCAGGCGTACTGGCTCATCAGCCGGCCCCGTTCCGTTTCGCCCATGGCCACGCCGATGGCGGCGCCGGCATAGATGAGGGCGTCCTGGGTGACTTCCCAGAAGGGCTTGTAGCGGCCGCTCATGCTGCGGATGCGGCTGTATTCGATCTGCTTGTCGCGCCACAGGGCGGCGAGCGCCACCCCCTTGCCCGGGAAAAGCTGCTCGGCCAGGGCGCCGACGGAATAAACGTCGAACAGCGTTCCGTAGGCGTCGAAGGCGATGGCTTTGATCGGGCAGGGGGCGGTCATTTTTTCTCTGTCGGACTTGGGGTTTGCGGGTCGATCCGGAGATTATGGATCAGCCTACGCATCGCAGTTTATTGTTGCTCGAGGTAAAAGATAAGCTAGGATTGCAGCGAATGATCTTTTACTTTAAGTATGTAATGCCATGGATGCCTTCAAGCAGATCAATGCCTTCGTGAACGTGGCCGCCAAGGGCAGCCTCTCCGCCGCCGCGGCCCAGGAAGGGGTGACCCCGGCCATCATCGGCCGCCGCCTGGATGCCCTGGAGGCCCGCCTGGGGGTGAAGCTGATGGTGCGCACCACGCGCAAGCTGTCCCTCACCTTCGAGGGCAGCGCTTTCCTGGAGGACTGCCAGCGCATCCTCAACGACCTGGCCAATGCCGAAGCCTCGGTCAGCCTGGGCGGGGTCAAGGCCAGCGGCCACCTCAAGGTCTCGGCCCCGGCCGGTTTCGGGCGCAAGCACGTGGCGCCCCTGGTGGCCGACTTCCTTTCCGGCAATCCGGAAGTGACGGTGAACCTGGACCTGACGGACCGCCTGGTGGATCTGGTGAACGAGGCCATCGACCTCTCGGTGCGCATCGGGGAACTGAGCGATTCCAGCCTGGTGAGCCTGAAGCTGGGGGACATGCGGCGGGTGGTGGTGGCCAGCCCCGCCTACCTGGCGCGGCACGGCACGCCCCGGGCCCTGGAGGATCTGGCCGGGCACAACTGCCTGTCCCTCGGCCAGCAGCGGGGCTGGACCTTCCGCCATCCGGAAAAGGCAGGGGAGAGCCTGGTGCTGAAGGTGGCGGGCACCCTGGAGTGCAACGACGGCGCCGTGCTGCACGAATGGGCCCTGGCCGGCTATGGCCTGGCCTGGCGTTCGGTGTGGGAGGTGGGGGAGGATCTGGCGGCGGGCCGGCTGGTGTCCCTGCTGGACGAATGGGCGGCGCCGCCGGTGGGCATCTACGCCGTCTTTCCCCAGCGCCGCCATCTGCCGTTGCGGGTGCGGCTGTTCATCGACTTCCTCAAGAACACCTACGGCAACCCGGGCTACTGGCAGACGCCGGCCTGAGGCGCCGGCGCCTGCCTGGTAGTCCGGGGCCGGCGGGGCCTACAGGGCGGTGGCGATCTTTTCCAGGGACTCCAGGTCCCGCTCGAAATCGCAGATTTCCGCCCCCAGGGCGTCCCGTACCGAGACCATGCCCAGGGGGCGCCCAGCCTGCACCACCGGCATGTGGCGGTAGCCGCCGATGTGCATCAGGTGCAGGGCGTAGGAGAGGGGCTTTTCCGGCGGCACGGCGCGGGGATTGGCGGTCATCACCTCGGACAGCAGGGTGTGCTCCGGGTCCAGCCCCGGGGCCAGGACCCGGTTGAGGGCGTCCCGCTCGGTGAAGATGCCGGTGAGAAAGCCGTGTTCCACCACCAGCAGGGCGCCGACCCTGGCGGCGGCCATGCGCTGGCAGGCCTCCCGCACGGTAAGGTCGGCGGTCGCGGTGACCGGGGTCTGCTGGCTGATGATGTGGGCAATGCTGCGGTGGGGCATGGTGGGTCTCCTCATCGTTGTTGTGGTGGGTCAAGCCCGGCGATGAGGGATGGACCCGGCGGCCCGGGGCCGGTTTCCGGCCATCAAAAGAATGAATCGGCGGGCCCCGGGGATTTCCCGGGGCCGGGCCCGCATCAGTCCCAGCGCTGGCGGTAGGAGAAGGTCGGCAGCTTCCAGCCGCGCCAGATGGCGCAGAGGCGCAGGGCCAGGCCCAGGCCGAAGCTGATCAGGGTGTTGGCCTCCGTGCCCAGGCCCAGGTCCCGCAGCACCAGGTAGAGGCTGCACACGGCCAGGGAGACGCTGGCGTACAGCTCCTGGCGGAACACCACCGGCACCTGGTTGCACAGCACGTCCCGCAGGATGCCGCCGAAGATGCCGGTGATCATGCCGGCCATGATCACCACCACCGGGGCGTAGCCCATGCCCAGGGCCACTTCGCAGCCGATCAGGGAAAAGGCGATGAGGCCAAGGGCGTCCAGCACCAGGAAGACGGTCTTCAGGTGGTGCATGAAGCGGGCGAAGAGGGTGGTCACCAGGCCGGCGGAAATGACCAGGTAGATGTAGGGCGGATGCTGGGTCCAGCCGATGGGGAAGTGGCCCAGCACCATGTCGCGGATGGTGCCGCCGCCCAGGGCGGTGACGAAGGCGATGAAGGCGACGCCGAAGATGTCCATGTTGCGCCGGCCGGCGGCCAGGGCGCCGGACATGGCCTCGGCGGTGATGGCGATGAGGTAGATGGTGATCAGCACGGCACACCTCCCCGCAGAGCCAGGCAGGATGCGACAAAGCAAAGGGAATAGGCCGGCAGGTGCGCCGGTATTGGGGCGTGGCAGGGCATGACGGAAGCGCCTTTACAGATAAGGTCCGGCGGCAGGCCATGCTGAAGACCCTTGCCGGATGCGCCTCTCCCCCTGTCCTTGTACCTGAGAGTTTCGGCCTGCGCCCCACGGCGCCGGCTTAGCCCCTTCGGTGGGCCGCGCCGCGTTGCGGCCGGCCGCTCTCCAGACGGCAAATACGAAACCCGCAGTTCCTGGTGCCTGAGCGATTATGGGAGCTTGCGCCTTCGGCGGAGGCCCGGCGCCGGTAGCGGCATGGGCCCCTCTCTCCTGCGGGAGGGCGGATTATCCGCGCCCGGGGCCGCCTTGGCAATGCCGGGCGGCAGGGTCTGCTCTCAGTGATCCGGCGCCCGGTTCCCCCATTTTTCCCGCGCCACCCATTCCCCCGGGCGGCGGGATTGGCGCACAATGGCCGCCTTCCCCGCCCACTTCGCGGCCGCTGCGGCGGCCTTTGCCGCCATGTCCCAGTCCCCCGTTTCCCTGTTGCGCTTTGCCGACCTGCAATGGCCCGACGACGCCGATGGGGCGCCGGCAGCGCCGGTGGTGCTGGTGCTCTGCGCCGCCTGGTGCGGCGTCTGCCGGGGCTTCGAGGCCGCCACGGCGGCCGCCGCGGCGGGCCATGAGGGCGCCTGGGCCTGGATCGACATCGAGGATGCGGCGGACGCCCTGCCCAGCCTGGACGTGGAAACCTTTCCCACCCTGGCGGTGATCCGGGGCGGCGAACTGCGCTTCTTCGGCCCCATCCTGCCGGATGGTGCCATCCTGGGCCGTTCCGTCGCCGCCGCCCTGGCTGGTGACGGCCGGCCGGCCCTGCCGCAAGGCTTTTCCGCCGACGAAGGCGAGGAAATCCTGGCCCTGGCCGGCGCCGTGGCGCGCCAGAGCGGCCGCTGACCTAGACCGGGCGGGCCAACCGCGGCCACTTCAGCAGGCCGTTGGCCAGGGCCGTACCCAGCAGCACCAGGCTGCCGCCCAGCAGCAGGTGGGCGCCCAGCTTTTCTCCCAGCAGCAACACCCCCCACAACACGCCGAACACCGGAATGAGGAAGGTCACCGAGAGGGCACCCAAGGGGCCCACTTCGTGCACCAGCCGGAAATAGAGCTGGTAGGCCCAGGCCGTGCACAACACCGCCAGGCCCAGCAGGGCGCCCCAGGCGGTGGGAGTGGCCGCCGCCGGCAGACCCTGGGGCGCGGCCAGGGGCAGCACCAGCAGGGCGGCGCAGATCATGCTGCCCTGGGTGGTGGCCAGGGGCGTGATGCCCTGGCCGTGGTGGCGGCTGTACACGCTGGCGAAGGCGTAGGCGGAAGGGGCCAGGGCGGCGGCCAGCATGGGCAGCCAGGCGTCGGGGCTGCCGCTGCTCTGCAGCCCGTCCCAGGCCAGCACGGCCACGCCCCCCAGTCCCAGCAGCAGGCCGGCCACGGTCACGGCGCGGATGGGCTGGCGCAGCCACAGGGCGCCGATGATGACGGCGAAGAGGGGCGAGGTGGAATTGAGGATGGAGAGCAGGCCGGCTCCCAGGCTCTGGGCGGCATAGGCAAAGAGCAGGAAGGGCAGGGCCGAGTTGCACAGGCCGATGATCAGATACTGGCGCCAGTGCCGGCGCCACTGCAGGGCCTCGCCGCTCCACCAGGCGAACAGGGTGAGGCTGGCGGCGGCCAGGATGACCCGCACTTCCACCGTCCACACGGTGCCGAAGGCGGGCACGGTGAGGCGCAGGAAGAGGAAGGAGGCGCCCCAGATGGCGGCGAGCAGGAGCAGTCGGGCGAGGCTGGCGGCGTTCATGGCCTGGGGGCGAAGGCGGAAGGAGCCGCCATTCTTGCCTGCAGGCCCGCTTCTGTCATGGGCCTTTTTGTGACGGCACATAAAAAAAGCCGACACCTTGTGGGTGTCGGCCTGTTCCCCAAGCAAGAGGATAAGGGATGATGCAATTCGGATTCCTGATGGCAGCAGAATGATCTGCTGCCGGGCATCCCGACCCTGGCCGGGATGCCCGCGGGTGCTGCTTAGTGGAACTGTTCTTCTTCGGTGGAACCGGTCAGGGCCTTGACGGAGGAGGAGCCGCCCTGGATCACGGTGGTCACGTCGTCGAAGTAGCCGGTGCCCACTTCCTGCTGGTGGGAGACGAAGGTGTAGCCGTCTTCGCGGGCGGCGAATTCGGGTTCCTGCACCATTTCCACGTAGTGCTTCATGCCTTCGCCGCCGGCGTAGGCCTTGGCGAACTTGAAGGTGTTGTACCAATTGACGTGGATGCCGGCCAGGGTGATGAACTGGTACTTGTAGCCCAGGGCGGACAGTTCTTCCTGGAAGGAAGCGATCTGGCTGTCGTTGAGGTTCTTCTTCCAGTTGAAGGACGGGGAGCAGTTGTAGGACAGCAGCTTGCCGGGGCAGGCAGCATGCACGGCCTGGGCGAATTCACGGGCGAAGCCGATGTCGGGCACGCCGGTTTCGCACCACACCAGATCGGCGTAGGGAGCGTAGGCAACGCCGCGGGAGATGGACTGTTCCAGACCGTTCTTGACGCGGAAGAAGCCTTCCTGGGTACGTTCGCCGGTGAGGAAGGGCTTGTCGTTGGCGTCGTAGTCGGAGGTGATCAGGTTGGCAGCTTCGGCATCGGTACGGGCCAGGATCAGGGTCGGCACGCCCATGACGTCAGCGGCGAAACGGGCGGAGATCAGCTTTTCCACGGCTTCGCGGGTCGGCACCAGCACCTTGCCACCCATGTGGCCACACTTCTTGGCGGCAGCCAGCTGGTCTTCGAAGTGCACACCGGCGGCGCCGGCGGCGATCATGTTCTTCATCAGTTCGAAGGCGTTCAGCACGCCACCGAAACCGGCTTCAGCGTCGGCCACGATGGGCAGGAAGTAGTCGATGAATTCCTTGTCGCCGGGGTTGATGCCGCGGGACCACTGGATTTCGTCAGCGCGCTTGAAGGTGTTGTTGATGCGGCGAACCATGGTGGGGACGGAGTCGTAGGCATACAGGGACTGGTCCGGGTACATGGTTTCGGAGGTGTTGCCGTCGGCAGCAACCTGCCAGCCGGACAGATACACGGCTTCCAGGCCGGCCTTGGCCTGTTGCATGGCTTGACCTGCGGTGATGGCGCCGAAAGCATTCACGTAGCCCTTCTTGGCGCCGCCGTTGACCTTTTCCCAGAGGACCTTGGCACCGCGCTGGGCGAAGGTGTACTCGGGCTGCAGGGAGCCGCGCAGACGAACCACGTCAGCAGCGGAATAACCACGCTTGACGCCCTTCCAACGGGGGTTCTCAGCCCAGTCTTTTTCCAGGGCGGCGATTTGCTGTTCGCGAGTGCTCATGTTCGGTTCCTCTATAAATAGCGTTGGCGGAAGATTCGGAGGCCAGTGTCGGGGTGACGTTTCCTGTGCTCCGATGGGAAAAAAGTATAGCGCCGATTTTGCACAGCAACACATGTCTTATATAAGACACAAGACAATATTTTTCCCTTTGTTTTTATTGTGTTGCAAATCGCGTTCCGCTATATGAAACGATATTCGCGGCAGTGAAATGAAATGGGTGGGCGGTGCGGGATGACTCCGGCTTTCCTGTTCAATGGAATAGGGGAAAACCCGTGGGCATTGTCTGGTCGTGGGAATGGCCGGCCGCCGTAGGGAAAACGGCGGGTGCCCGCGGGCCGCGCAGGCGGGATGGAAGAGGGCGAGGGGAAGAGGAACAGCGAGGGTGGGGCCGTCCCGGCGGACGGCCCCGGCAGGGCGGTGTCGCTTACAGCAGGGGAGTGGCGGAGACGATGACGCCGTCTTCATCCACGTAGATCCATTCCTCCGGCTTGAAGGTGACGCCGCCGAAGGTGACGTCGATGTTCTGGTCGCCGACGCCCTTCTTGATGCTTTTCTGGGGGTGGGTGTCCAGGGCGCGCACCCCCAGGTCGGTACGGTTGATCTCGGCCGAATCCCGGATGCAGCCATACACGACGATGCCTTCCCAGCCGTTCTTCTGGGCCAGCACGGCCAGCTGGTCGCCCACCAGGGCGCAGCGCAGGGAGCCGCCGCCATCCACCACCAGCACCTTGCCCTGGCCGGGTTGGCCCAGGGCTTCGCGCACCAGGGAGTTGTCCTCGAATATCTTCAGGGTGTGGATGCGGCCGCAAAAGCGGGCACGGCCGCCGTAGGCCTTGAACATGGGGGTGACGACGCGCAGGGTGTGGCCGATGGCGGCTTCGTTGGCATCGCACAGGTCCGGGGTGGTGAAGCTCATGGGGTCTCCTGATTTTCTGGTGGTGGTTGGCGGTTCCGGATTCTAGGCAAAAAAAAGGCTGCGCCGGAAGGGGCGCAGCCTTTTGGGTCGGGTCGGGTTCAGGCTACCGCTTCCGCCTCCTTGGCGAATTCGAGCTTCACCTTGCCCTCCTTGTCCACATCCACGGTGACCTTGCCGCCGTGGGCCAAGCGGCCGAACAGCAGTTCGTCGGCCAGGGCGGCGCGGATGGTGTCTTGGATCAGGCGGGCCATGGGCCGGGCACCCATGAGCGGGTCGAAGCCCCGCTCCGCCAGCATATCCTTGAGGGCGTCGGTGAATACGGCTTCCACCTTCTTTTCGTGCAACTGCTCTTCCAGCTGCATGAGGAACTTGTCCACCACCCGCAGGATGATGTCGTGGTCCAGGGGCTTGAAGGAAATGGTGGCGTCCAGCCGGTTGCGGAACTCCGGCGTGAACAGGCGCTTGATCTCCACCATTTCGTCGCCCACTTCCTTGCTGGAAGTGAAACCCACCGACGGCTTCTGCAACTCGGCGGCGCCGGCGTTGGTGGTCATGATGATGACCACGTTGCGGAAATCGGCCTTGCGCCCGTTGTTGTCGGTCAGAGTGCCGTGGTCCATCACCTGCAGCAGGATGTTGTAGATGTCCGGATGGGCCTTCTCGATTTCGTCCAGCAGCAGCACGCAGTAGGGCTTCTTGGTGACGGCTTCGGTCAGCAGGCCGCCCTGGTCGAAACCCACATAGCCGGGAGGCGCGCCGATGAGGCGGGAAACGGCATGCCGTTCCATGTACTCGGACATGTCGAAGCGGGTCAGGTCCACGCCGAGGAAGTAGGCGAGCTGCTTGGCCACTTCGGTCTTGCCGACGCCGGTGGGGCCGGAGAAGAGGAAGGCGCCGATGGGCTTGCCCGGGGCGCCGAGGCCGGAACGGGCCATCTTGATGGCCTTGGCCAGGGCGTCAATGGCCGCATCCTGGCCGAAAACGGTGGCCTTCAGGTCCCGCTCCAGGTTCTTCAGGGTCGCCTTGTCGTCGTTGGATACGTGGCTGGAGGGGATGCGGGCGATCTTGGCGACGATCTCCTCGATCTCCGGCTTGCCGATGATCTTCTTCTGCCGCGACTTGGGCAGGATGCGCTGGGCGGCACCGGCCTCGTCGATGACGTCGATGGCCTTGTCCGGCAGGTGGCGGTCGGTGATGAAACGGGCCGCCAGCTCCACCGCCGAGTTGATGGCGGCACTGGAATACTTGATGCCGTGGTGGGATTCGAAACGGGTCTTCAGTCCCTTGAGGATTTCCACGGTCTCGGCCACGGAGGGCTCATTCACGTCGATCTTCTGGAAGCGGCGGGAAAGGGCGTGGTCCTTCTCGAAAATACCCCGGTACTCGGTGTAGGTGGTGGCCCCGATGCACTTCAGCTGGCCGCCGGAGAGGGCCGGCTTGAGCAGGTTGGAGGCATCCAGGGTGCCGCCGGAAGCGGCGCCGGCGCCGATCAGGGTGTGGATCTCGTCGATGAAGAGGATGGCGTCCGGATTGTCCTGCAGGGCCTTGAGCACGCCCTTGAGGCGTTGCTCGAAGTCGCCCCGGTACTTGGTGCCGGCCAGCAGGGCGCCCATGTCCAGGGCGTAGACGTGGGCCTTGGCCAGGATTTCCGGCACTTCCCCTTCCACCACGCGACGGGCCAGGCCCTCGGCGATGGCAGTCTTGCCCACCCCGGCCTCGCCCACCAGCAGCGGGTTGTTCTTGCGCCGGCGGCAGAGGGTCTGGATGACCCGCTCCAGTTCCTTGTCCCGGCCGATGAGGGGGTCGATCTTGCCCTGCAGCGCCTGGGCATTGAGATTGATGGTGTAGCTCTCCAGGGGGCCGGCTTCGGGGCGGCCGTCGCCGTCCGTCTCCTGCTCCGTTTCCGCCTTGGCCGGCTGGGGCGACTTGCTGATGCCGTGGGAAATGAAGTTCACCACGTCGAGCCGGGTGACTCCCTGCTTCTGCAGGAAGAACACGGCGTGGGAGTCCTTTTCGCCGAAGATGGCCACCAGCACGTTGGCACCGGTCACTTCCTTCTTGCCGGACGACTGCACGTGCAGGATGGCGCGCTGGATCACGCGTTGGAAGCCCAGGGTCGGCTGGGTGTCGATCTCGTCCTCGCCGCTCACCGTGGGGGTGTGCTCGTCGATGAAGGTCTGCAGGTCCCGCCGCAGTTGTTCCACGTTGGCGGAGCAGGCGCGCAGGGCTTCGGCGGCGGAAGGATTGTCCACCAGCGCCAGCAGCAGATGCTCGACGGTGATGAATTCGTGGCGTTTTTGCCGAGCCTCGACGAAGGCCATGTGCAAGCTGACTTCAAGTTCCTGCGCGATCATTCAGTTTTCCTCCATAACGCACACCAGGGGGTGCTGATGCTGGCGTGCAAATGCAACAACCTGATCCACCTTGGTGGCGGCGATGTCCCGGGGGTAAACCCCGCACAATCCCCGCCCCTCGTTATGGACTTTGAGCATGATTCGCGTCGCTTGTTCTCGATCTTTGGCAAAAAACTTTTGCAACACCAGAATGACGAAGTCCATGGGGGTGAAATCGTCGTTCAAAAGCAGCACCTTATACATCGGTGGCGGCTTGACCTTGGAACTCTTCTTTTCCAGGGCCACGCTGCCCTGATTGTTTTCATGCTGTATCGCCATGGACCGATTCTAATCGGCTTTGGGCATTCTGCAACACTCTTGGCCAAGGCCCGTATTTACTGGCCCGGAGCCCCGTCTATCAAGGGCTTTCGCCGGGTCCGGGGCAAATGGGCGGCGGGGGGCGCAAAATAGCTTGACGTATGCAAACAACTTAGCGTACAACGTCGGCTGTGTTTGGCTTCAAGTAATTGCCGGATTCTTTAAACACTCTGGCACGGCGCACGCACGGTCTTGAAAACCAAACATGCCAGTCGGGGAGTCAACGCACAGTAGTTCCCGTTTTAAGATTTATTCAAGAAGGAAGTAGCACATATGGCAACTGGTACCGTCAAATGGTTTAACGACGCCAAGGGTTTTGGTTTCATTACCCCCGATGATGGCAGCGAAGATCTGTTCGCTCATTTCTCCGCCATCAACATGAATGGCTTTAAGACCCTGAAGGAAGGCGAGAAGGTCAGCTTCGACGTCACCCAAGGTCCTAAGGGCAAGCAAGCGTCCAACATCCAGAAGGCTTAAGCCCCACAGGATTTGCACCAAGAAAAAGCCCGCCTGGCATCCAGGCGGGCTTTTTTGTTTTGTAGTGCCGGATGCTGATCCGGAGTCAGGCGCCGACGACAGCCTCGTCGCTGCGGCTGTCGCCCTTGTTGTCATGCCATTGGGCCTGCAGCCGGTCGCCCGCCTTGACGCCCTGGAGGCGGAAGGTCAGCACCGGGTTTTTCGCCACCGAGGTGTTGAGCTGGGCCTGGACCATGGGCTTGCCGTTCACCGCCAGGCTGAAGGTCTGGATGAAGTGGGGCGGCAGGTTGTTGCCGGTTTTCGGGTCCCGGCGCTGGCCGGTTTCCATGGGGTGCTGCAAGAGCACCTTCACTTCGGTGAATTCGCCCTGGTGGGTGGCGCGGATTTTCATGGGTTCTGCCATTTTCTTCTCCTAGCCGCCGCAGCCGCCGATGGTGACGCCGATTTCCCGGGTGGCCACATAGGTCTTGCCGCCGGCCTTGACCACGGCCTTGACCCGGGTGGATTCGGCCAGCTTGAGGGGCACCTTGAGATAGGGCAGGACGCCCGGCGCCAGCTCGATGCTGGCGGCCAGGGGGAAGGGATTCTTTTCGACGAAGAGGGCGATGCTCTGCACCGCGGGCAGCTTGACCAGCACTTCTACTGGCACATTGCCGCCGTTCTCCGCCACGTCGGCGGCGATGATCTGCACTTCCCTGCTGTCGGGCACCGGCGAGGTGCCGTAGGCCTTGAGGGCTTCGCCCAGGGTGGTGGCGGCAAAGGCCGGCTGGTTCCAGTCGGCGGCGAGCACCCGGGTCGGGCGCAGCAGGCCGGCCCCCAGGAGGGCGACGGCGAGGCCGCCCCGGGCGGCGCTTTGCAGGAGATGACGGCGGATGGCGTCCATGGGGTCTCTTGGGTAAGGAATCTGTCGGAGGATCACTCGGCCTGCCACAGGCCCGATTTGCCGCCGGCCTTTTCCAGCAGGCGGATGCCTTCGATGCGCATGCCGCGATCGACGGCCTTGCACATGTCGTAGATGGTGAGCAGGCCGGCGCTGACGGCGGTGAGGGCTTCCATCTCGACCCCGGTGCGGCCGGTGCACTGGGTGGTGGCGGTGCACTCCACCGCATTGGCGGCGGCATCGATGTCGAAGTCCACGGCCACCCGGGTGAGGGCGATGGGGTGGCACAGGGGAATCAGGTCAGCGGTGCGCTTGGCGCCCTGGATGGCGGCGATGCGGGCGATGCCGATGACGTCGCCCTTCTTCGCGTTGCCGTCCCGGATCAGGGCCAGGGTGGCCGGTTCCATCAGGATGCGGCCGGTGGCGATGGCACGGCGCTGGGTTTCGGCCTTGTCGCCCACGTCCACCATGTGGGCCTGGCCGCCGGCGTCGAAATGGGTAAATTGTGTAAAGGTTGTTTCGGCGGCCATGGCGTCAGGGAACGGGCAAGGGAAGCGCGGTATCATAGCACCATGAATTTTGCCCCGCGAACCCAGCCTTTCCGCCCCCGGCGTGTCCGGCGCGGCGCCCTCGCCACCATGCTGGTGGCCGCTCTCCTCGGTGCCATGCCGCCGGTCCTGGCGGACGGTCTGCCGGACCTGGGGGACTCCTCCCAGAGCGACATTCCGCCCCAGCTGGAGAAGAAGGTCGGGGAGAGCATCCTCAACGAAATCCGCCTGCGCGATCCCCAATACCTGGACGATCCGGAAATCGCCGCCTACGTGGACCAGCTGGGCCAGCGTCTGGCGGCGGCCAGTCCCGATCCGGGCTTCGGCTTCACCTTCTTCGTCATGAAGGATCCCACCATCAACGCCTTCGCCACCTTCGGCGGCTACGTGGGGGTGAATACGGGCCTGATCACCTCGGCCCAGAGCGAATCGGAACTGGCGGGGGTGCTGGCCCACGAAATCTCCCACGTCACCCAGCATCACCTGGCCCGGGGCATCGCCAAGGAAAAGCAGAACTCCATCGTCGCCATGGCCGCCATGGCCCTGGCCCTGCTGGCCGCCAGCAAGAACCCGGATGCGGCCTCCGCCGCCATCGTCGGCTCCCAGGCGGCCATGGTGCAGTCCCAGCTCGGTTTCTCCCGGGACTTCGAGCGGGAGGCGGACCGCATCGGCTTCCAGACCCTGGAGAAGGCCGGCTTCGACGTGCGCGGCATGGGAGATTTCTTCCAGCGCCTGCAGCAGGCTTCCCGCCTCTACGAGAACAATGCCCCGTCCTACATGCGCACCCACCCCCTGACGGTGGAGCGGATCGCCGACATGCAGAACCGGGCCCAGAAGACGCCCTACAAGCAGGTGCCGGACAGCCTGGATTTCCACCTGGTGCGCGGCAAGCTGCGGGCCCAGCTGGGCACCCCTCGGGAGGCGGTGGCGGACCTGGAACACCTGCTCAAGGAACGCAAGTTCGCCAATGAAGCCGGCATCCGCTTCGGCCTGGCCCATGCCCAGCTGCGGGCCAGGAACTACGCCGCGGTGGAACAGGAAATCCAGAATCTGCGCCGGCTCAAGGTCGCCTCGCCGATGCTGGACAATCTGGCGGCGGAGAGCCGCAGCGCCCAGGGTGACGTGGCCGGCGCCATCGCCATTTACAAGAGCGCCCTGCGCAATGCCCCCTTCGCCAAGTCCCTCATGTATGGCTACAGCGAGGCCCTGCTGGCGGACAAGCGTCCGGCCGAGGCCCTGGCCTATCTGGACGGCCAGTTGCAGCTGTACACCGGCGACTACAAGCTGTGGAGCCTGAAGGCCAAGACCGCCTCGGCCCTGGGCCGGCGGCTGCAGCAGCACCAGGCCCTGGCCGAGGCCTATGCCCTGCAGGGGCAGCTGCTGCCGGCCATCGACCAGCTGCAGATGGCCCAGCGCTCCGGCGACGGCAATTTCTACGAGCAGTCCGTGGTGGATGCCCGCCTGCGGGAGCTGCGCACCCGTCAGGAAGAGGAAGCCCGGCAGAAGCGCTAGGCCGGCCTTCCCGCCGGCTTGGCAAGGCCCTGGGGGGCCGCTACCATGGCGGCCTGCCTTTCTCCTGAATCCCGCCTGCCATGACCCCCGATCGCGAACTCGACGTCAAGGGCCTCAACTGCCCCCTGCCCATCCTGCGTACCAAGAAAGCCCTGGCGGAAATGCAGAGCGGCCAGCTGCTGCGCGTCCTGGCGACGGACCCGGGGGCGGTGAAGGACTTCCAGGCCTTCGCCAAGCAGACCGGCAACGAACTGCTGGCCTCCGGCGAAGAGGAGCGGGTGTTCACCTTCCTCTTCAAGCGCAAGTAGGCCCTGCCGTCCGGTGCGGCGGCCTCCTGCCCGTGCCGTTCCTGCCGCTTCCTGTTCCCCTTCCCCGTTGTCCCTGACCCCGCCGTCCCCGGGCCCCGTCGAGGCCGCCGCCTTTGCCTTCCTCGAAGAGGAGGGCGGCGCCCGGCTGTGCACTGACCTGCGGCAGACCCATGCCCTGCACACCTTACAGGACCTGGAGTGGGGCCTGGCCGCCGCCAAGGATGGCGCCGCCCGGGGCTGGTGGGCCGTGCTGGCCCTGGATTACGAACTGGGGCGCCTGCTGCAGCCGGGCAAGGCGGGATGCCCGTCCCGCCTGCCCGACAGCCCGGCGCCCCGGGGCCACCTGTGGCTTTTCGCCGCGGCGCAACGGCTTGACGCCGATGCCGCCCGGAACTGGCTGGCGGACCAGGTGGCGGCCCTGCCGGCAGAGCAGACCGCCTGCGGTATCGCCGAGTTGGTGCCGGGGCTGGACCAAGCCGCCCATGCCGCCGCGGCGCAGCGCATCCGGGACTACATCGCCGCCGGCGACTGCTACCAGGTCAATTTCACCTTTCCCCTGCATTTCCAGGCCTACGGCCATCCCCTGGCCCTCTACGCCCGCCTGCGGCAACGCCAGCCGACGCCCCTGGGCGGCCTGGTGCTGACGGCGGAGCGACGGATCCTCTCCCTGTCCCCCGAACTGTTCGTCGCGCGCCGCGGCGACACCCTGCGTACCCGGCCCATGAAGGGCACCGCGCCGCGGGGGGCGGACGAGGCCGGCGATGCCGCCAACCGGGCCGCCCTGGCGGCCTCGGCCAAGGATCGGGCGGAAAACCTGATGATCGTGGACCTGCTGCGCAACGACCTGGGGCGCCTGGCCCAGACCGGCTCGGTGCGGGTGGAGCAGCTGTTCGCCATCGAGACCTACCCCAGCGTCTTCCAGATGACCTCCACGGTCAGCGCCCGGGCCCCGGGCGTCGGCCCGGGCGAGACCCTGGCGGCCCTCTTTCCCTGCGGTTCCATCACCGGCGCGCCCAAGCTGCGGGCCATGGAAATCATCGAGGAATTGGAAGTCGGGCCCCGGGGCCTGTACACCGGCAGCCTGGGGCTGCTGGCGCCGGACGGGGATTTCTGCCTCAACGTGGCCATCCGCAGCCTGGAACTGGCAGCCGACGGGCGCGGCGTCATGGGTGTGGGCAGCGGCATCGTCACCGACTCCGAGCCCGCCGCCGAGTACCGGGAATGCCTGCTCAAGGCCCGCTTCCTCACCGACCTGGACCCGGGCCTGGAGCTGATCGAGACCCTGCGCCTGGATGACGGCGCCTTCCCCGACGGCGAACTGCATCGCCAGCGCCTGGCCGCCTCGGCCCTGGCCCTGGGCTTTACCCACGACGACGCCAGCGTGGCCCAGGCCCTGGCGGCCCTGGCCGCGGCCCATCCCCGGGGGCGCTTCCGCGTGCGCCTGAGCCTCAACAAGGCCGGCACCCTGCAGCGGCAGGCCGTGCCCCTGGAGTCCGCCCCGGGGCCGTGGCAGGTCCATCTCTCGCCCCACCGTCTCGACTCCCGCCGCTACCTGCTGCGCCACAAGACCACCGCCCGGGCCCTCTACGATGGGGAATTGCAGCGGGTCATGGCTCTGCCCGGCGGCTTCGATGCCCTTTTCCTCAACGAGCGGGACGAAGTCTGCGAGGGTGCCCGCAGCAACGTCTTCGTCCGCCTCGACGGCGTGCTCTACACCCCGCCCCTGGCCTGCGGCCTGCTGCCGGGCATCCTGCGCCGGCGCCTGCTGGAATGCGGCGAGGCCCGGGAGCGGGTGCTGACCCTGGCCGACCTGGCCCGGGCCGAAGCGCTGTACATGGGCAACGCCCTGCGGGGGCTGGTGCCGGTGACGCTGGCGTCCCAGGGCTGAAAGGCCACTTGCCCTGGGGGCAAGCAAGGACGGCATTCGCCAGTGATGTCCTGCCAGAAATGGCGTGCCTATTGCCTCGCAGGCCGAGTGCCTACAATACCGCTAGGGCTTCAGCTTACCCAAGCCCGAAAACAAAAACGCCCCGGCTCAACCGGGGCGTTTTTTTGGGGAGCGGGCTGGCTCAGGCCTTGTTCAGCTTTTCCAACTGGGGCTTGAGCTTGTCCACGGTGGCGCTGAAGTTGGCCAGGCGTTCCTTCTCCTGGGCCACCACGGCTTCCGGGGCCCGGGCGACGAAGCTCTCGTTGGAGAGCTTGGCCTTGGCCTTGGCAATCTCCCCTTCGAGACGGGCGATTTCCTTGCTCAGGCGCTCCTTCTCGGCGGCCACGTCGATCTCCACCTTGAGCATCAGGCGGAAGTTGCCGACCACGGCCACGGGGGCCGGCTCATCGCTGGAAATGTCGTCCACGATCTGCACTTCGGAGAGCTTGGCCAGGGCCGCCAGGTAGGGGGCGAAGCGGGCCAGAGCCTCCTTGTCGCCGACGGCGAGCAGGGGCACCTTGGTGGCGGGGGACATGTTCATTTCGCCGCGCAGGTTGCGGCAGGCGCCCACCAGTTCCTTGAGCAGGGCCACCTGGGCTTCCGAGGCCTCGTCCAGCTTGGCCGGATTGGCTTCCGGGTAGCGGGTGAGCATGATGGACTCGGCGTCCTTGCGGCCGGCGATGGGGGCCACGGCCTGCCACAGTTCCTCGGTGATGAAGGGGATCAGCGGGTGGGCCAGGCGCAGGATGGTCTCCAGCACCCGCACCAGGGTGCGGCGGGTGGCCTTGGCTTCTTCCGGAGTGCCGCCGTTCATCTGCACCTTGGCGATTTCCAGATACCAGTCGCAGAACTCGTCCCAGATGAAGCGGTAGAGGGTCTGGGCCAGCAGGTCGAAGCGGTATTCCTCGAAGTGCTTGGCCATTTCCTGCTCCACCTTCTGCAGGTGGCTGACGATCCAGCGGTCGGCAAAGCTGAACTTCAGCGGCGCATCGGCGCTGCAGGCGCCGCCGGCGGCCTGCTGGTGCTCCAGGGCCAGGTCGTGGCCTTCCACGTTCATCAGCACGAAGCGGGTGGCGTTCCACAGCTTGTTGCAGAAGTTGCGGTAGCCGTCGCAGCGGTTCAGGTCGAACTTGATGTCGCGGCCGGGGGAAGCCAGGCTGGCGAAGGTGAAGCGCAGGGCGTCGGTGCCGAAGGCGGGAATGCCTTCGGGGAATTCCTTCTTGGTCTTCTTGGCGATGCTCTCGGCCTGCTTGGGATTCATCAGGCCGGTGGTGCGCTTCTGCACCAGGGCGTCGATGTCGATACCGTCGATGAGGTCGATGGGGTCCAGCACGTTGCCCTTGGACTTGGACATCTTCTGGCCTTCGCCGTCCCGGATCAGGCCGTGCACGTAGACGTGCTTGAAGGGGATCTTGCCGGTGATGTGCTTGGTCATCATGACCATGCGCGCCACCCAGAAGAAGATGATGTCAAAGCCCGTGACCAGCACGGAGGAGGGCAGGTAGAGATCCAGGGCCGGGTTGGACTTGGCCGGGTATTCCGGGGTCCAGTCCAGGGTGGAGAAGGGCCACAGGGCGGAGGAGTACCAGGTGTCGAGCACGTCCGCATCCCGGGTCAGCTGGCCGGCGTAACCGGCGGCGTCGGCCTGGGCCCGGGCTTCTTCTTCGTTGTGGGCGACGAAGACTTCGCCGTTCACGCCGTACCAGGCGGGAATCTGGTGGCCCCACCACAGCTGGCGGGAGATGCACCAGTCCTGGATGTTGTTGAGCCACTGGTTGTAGGTGTTCACCCAGTTTTCCGGGTAGAACTTGATCTCGCCGGACTGCACCACGTCCAGGGCCTTCTCGGTGATGGACTTGCCGTCCTCGCCGGGCTTGCTCATGGCGACGAACCACTGGTCGGTGAGCATGGGCTCGATGACCACGCCGGTACGGTCGCCGCGGGGCACCTTGAGCTTGTGCTTGTCGGTCTTTTCCAGGATGCCCAGGGCTTCCAGGTCGGCCACCACGGCCTTGCGCGCGTCGAACCGGTCCAGGCCCCGGTACTTCTCGGGGGCGTGCTCGTTGATCTTGGCATCCAGGGTCAGGATGCTGATGATCGGCAGGTTGTGGCGCTGGCCCACAGCGTAGTCGTTGAAGTCGTGGGCCGGGGTGACTTTCACCACGCCGGTGCCGAATTCCATGTCCACATAGGCGTCGGCGATGACCGGGATTTCCCGGTCGGTCAGGGGCAGCTTCACCATCTTGCCGATGAGGTGCTTGTAGCGCTCATCTTCCGGGTGGACCATGACGGCAGTGTCGCCCAGCATGGTCTCGGGCCGGGTGGTGGCCACGGTGAGCGTCGCACTGCCGTCCGCCAGGGTATAGCGGATGTGCCACATGAAACCGTCTTCCTCCTCCTGCACCACTTCCAGGTCGGAGACGGCGGTGTGCAGCTTCGGGTCCCAGTTCACCAGGCGCTTGCCGCGGTAGATGAGACCTTCCTTGTAGAGGCGGACGAAGGATTCGGTGACGATCTTGTTGAGGCCGGCATCCATGGTGAAGCGTTCCCGCTTCCAGTCGGGGCTGGTGCCCATGCGGCGCATCTGGCGGGTGATGGTGCCGCCGGAGTATTCCTTCCACTCCCACACCTTCTCCAGGAACTTCTCCCGGCCCAGGTCGTGGCGGGAAATGCCCTGGGCGTCCAGCTGGCGCTCCACCACGATCTGGGTGGCGATGCCTGCGTGGTCGGTGCCCGGCTGCCACAGGGTGTTGTGGCCCTTCATCCGGTAGTAGCGGGTGAGGGCGTCCATGATGGTCTGGTTGAAGCCGTGGCCCATGTGCAGGGTGCCGGTGACGTTGGGCGGCGGCAGCAGGATGCAGAAGGACTGGTCGGCGGGCTTGCTGGTGTCCAGGCCGGCGGCGAAGTAGCCGCGTTCTTCCCAGAGCGGGTACCAGTGGCGTTCGACGGCTGCCGGCTCAAAACTTTTGGCGAGTTCCATAGGAATCAGGGGATTGGGGCGAAAGGAAAGGGCGCAATTATACCGGAAGCGGCGGGCGCTCCCGGTCTGCTTGTCCGGAGATTTGGGCCGGTCGGCCCGTTCAGTTGCCCGGGGCGGGCGGGTCGAAGGGCAGCTGCAGCTGTTGCCGGCGGGCGATGAAGTCCTTCAGGGCGGCTTCGGTGGCGGCGATGATGCCGGCCTTGAGGTCGTCCTGCAGGCCGGCCAGGGTGGCTTCCACCAGGCTGGGCAGCTCGGAGGCCAGGCGTTGCTCGATGGAATGGGCCAGTTCGGCCGCCAGGGCGTCGGCCAGGGTTTCCCGCAGGGCCTCCAGGTCGGGGCCGGCGTCCTTCTCGTCGGGGGCGTCGGCGCTGACCGAGGCCAGATCCACCACTTCGGTGAGCACCGGAATGTCGTCATCGCCTTCCGGCACCAGGTCGGAGAGGTCCAGATCCAGGGGGCCGGCCGGTGCCGGGGGCGGCGGTGGAGGTG